>DAORRV010000008.1:0-67752 GCA_035443185.1 Ignavibacteria bacterium
ACTATTTACTATTTACTATTTACTATTTACTATTTACTATTTACTATTTACTATTTACTATTAATTATTAACTATTAACTATTAACTATACTTCCACGGAAAAATGCTCCGGCAAGAAATGTAGGAACACCGGTCACAATGCTGATATTGAAAAGTGCTTTATTAATAGTGGTACCGGATCCGGTAATTAATTAATTTTGATTATAATCAATAAACCAAATATAAAAAAAAAAGCAGGGTAAAAAATTTACCCTGCTTGATTTGTGTACTAAAGATCTGTTTATTTTGCTTTAAATTATTATGGAATTACTGCACCAACAAAATTGAAAGCATTATTGTCAACATATGCAGCATCAGTAACATCAACTGCTAAATCATTGTTAACATCAGTATTAACATAACCAGATATAAAATTATTTGCGTCATTATCAACATCACCTAAATCTGTAACGTCAATAACATTATCCTGATTGACATCTCCTGAATAGAAACTTGCCTGTCCGGATACAACTACCATATTACTTCCGAAAGCTTTTGCAATATCTGTTTTGAAGTTGTAGCTCATTAATCCGCCTGCAACAGGTACACCTGCAGCACTCCATGTCTGAAGCGCATTTCTGTGTCTTACTGCAATATAATAAGTTCCAGTTGGAATTTTAGAAAATGTGAATGAAGCATTTCCTGCTCCGTTCATATATTTTTTAGAAGCATCTTTTACTTCATATGGTGAAGTTGTGCTTCTTAACTGAACAGTAACTGTATCACCTACATTTGAAGGTGTCATAGCTTCAATGGATCCGTTAAAAGTAAGAGTAACACCGCCGCATCCCTGATTCAGAATATTTGGATTGTTACCGTATTCTACTGCAAGCGAAGCTCCGCCCGGTCCGAATAATGGTCCCGGATAAGTTGTCAATGGATATGCTGCTCTGTAATAAGATGCATCTCCCGCTGCTGTCTGAACTCCCATTACATGTGCATTAAGTAAATTGGTGTTATAGTATCCCAGAAATTTACTTCCAGTTTTCTGACCGACTGTATCTGCGATCTGAACTACCATTCTTGAATTTGTAGTTGCACCTGCATCCATTAATTCAACAACAACCTGATAACTAACGTGATCACCTGTATCTGCAGTACCTGCATTATATTCCTGCGCTCTGTCAAAAGAGATCAGAAGCTGATAATCATCTAATACTTTATAACTTAATCTGCTGGATCCAAGTCCGCCAGTTGTAGGCGGTCTCCAGTCCATATCCATCCATAATGGATAGATTGCTGGTCTGACAGTAGATACCAGTGATGGTGTGAATGAAGTTAAACCGGAATTAGCAGCAAAACCAACCATTCCGTTAGTTGCTACAAAGAATGAATCATAAGAAACTCCACCCATTCTGATTTTTTTACCATTAAGTGCATTTCCTATTCTCCAGTATCCGTCATCTAAAGTACCTGTTAAAGGAGCAGAGGATACATTCACTCTGTTAACTGCAATACTTGTACTTCCTGTAGTATCTTTCCAGCAGAAAGTAGGCATTGATGGTGCACTGGTTGCATAGCTGTTTGCAAAGGAAATTCCATTCTGTGTTCCATAATTTGGATCGACAGCATTAAATGAATTTTTAAGAGTGTCGTTAGCTCTGTTTACATCTGACCCAAGACTGCAATAAACTGTGTTGTTGTATGTACCGGCAGTCGGATTAAATGTACTGTCAAATGTTACAGTAACTGAAGCACCTACACCTAATGAAGCAATAACTTTGTTACTTGTGTAATTAACCGGACCTGTAATTTTGAATGTTACAGGTATGTTTGTCTGTGCTGCAGATCCAACATTCGAATAAGTTGCTTTTGGTGCAATTGTTGGTGTTGGTAATGTTACCGATAATGGTGCATTAATTGAAGTTGTAGCAATGTCATTTGCAGAACCTGTCCCTACAGATACTAGATCAAGTGAGAATGAAGCACCGTCATTGAAATTATCTGCTACTACTTCTCTGAATGCTATATAAACATTCTGACCAGCAAATGCACTTAATGGGAATGAATAATTAATCCATCCGGTATCAATTGTTGTTGCAACTGCAAAGTTTTTTCTGAATATTAAATTTGTAAAATTAGGAATAGTATTACCAGTAGTTGAAAGAAGAACTTCAATACTGTCTCTGAATGTATTTGGCCAGTATCTTAATGAAAATTTCAACACATCAGTTGACAAGACACCTGTCAGTTGAGGAGTAATAAGCCACTGATCATTACTGACTGCACCTCCTGTAGTCCATGTACAAAAAGCAACAGCTGATCCACCGCCAACCGGGGTAGTAATATCTCCGCCGTTCCAACCCGGGATAGGAGTAGTTCCGGCTGTCTGTCTGTTCCAGCCCGGACCAGCGTCAGGATTTAATTTTGTCCAGCCGGTCGGAGGGAAAGTTGCTCCTTCGAAAGACTCTGATAATGAAGCCTGAGAGTAATTCGGGTTACCGTCATTTGAGTACTGTGGTGTTTCCACAAAAGGATTTCTTTTTCTGTAATCTTGATCCTTTGTAACCGGGGTCAGATCATTTTGACTGGTTGTAATAACTTTAGAATTTCTCTGAGCAGGTTTTTCATCATTAATATTACTTAATGTAAAACCTACTAATAAAGAAGTTACTAAAAAAGCAAAAACAACCAAGAATGAAAAATTTTTTTTCATTTCATTTCCTTTCTTTTGGTTTAATTTTTTAATTGGTTTTTGGAACTGTTAAAATAAGTATTTTTGTTGTATTATTCAATTTTTTTTTCAATAAAAAATATATAAATGCGAATCCCCCTTTAGACTGTTAAATCAAAGGGGGATTTTCTCTTTGTTAAAATAATTTTTTAGAAGTTTTTACTCCACTGTAACACTTTTTGCGAGATTCCTCGGCTGATCTACATTACAACCTCTTGCTGTTGCAATATAATATGATAAAAACTGAAGTGGAATACTGTTTAAAATAGGTGAAAAGATCGGCAGAGTCTTTGGTACTCTCATTATATAATCAGAATAAAGATTTATCTCTTCATCATTTTGTGTAGCTATAGTAAGGATCTTTCCTTTTCTGGCTTTGATCTCTTCTATATTTGAAACTATTTTGTCATAGGTTTTATCCTTTGGAGCAATAAAAACCACCGGCATATTTTCATCTATCAGTGCTATCGGACCGTGTTTCATCTCTGCTGCCGGATAACCTTCAGCATGAATGTAAGAAATTTCTTTCAGCTTCAATGCACCTTCAAGAGCAACAGGGAAATTCAATCCCCTTCCGAGATATAAGAAATTTTTTGAATCTTTAAATTCTTCGGCTATAAATTTAAAATCATTTTTCTTTTCTATGATCTCATTTATTTTACCGGGTAATAATTTCAACTCATCTGCTATATCTTTTTTATCCTTTTGTGAAATGGTTCCTTTAGCTTCTCCTATCATTAATGTTATTAGGATTAGAGACATAAGCTGACATGTAAAAGCTTTTGTAGATGCAACTCCTATTTCAGGTCCGGCGTGAATGTAGGTTCCTGCATCAACTGCTCTGGCGATTGAACTTCCGACAGCATTTACAATTCCTACCGTTGTAGCTCCAAGTCTTTTGGCTTCTTTTAAAGCTGCCATTGTATCAGCGGTTTCACCACTCTGACTTATAAATATTACTACATCGTCATCATAAATGATTGGATTTCTGTATCTGAACTCTGAAGCATATTCTACTTCAGTAGGTATTCTGCAATATTCTTCTAGCAGATATTCCCCTACCAGACCCGCATGCCATGCAGTTCCGCAAGCAGTGATGATGATCCTTTTTGCATTAATTAGTTTATCCCTTACACTGTCAAGACCGCCTATTTTTACTTCACCTGTTTCAAAGTTGATTCTTCCTCTGTATGTGTTTTGTATTGCATCCGGCTGTTCACAAATTTCCTTCAGCATAAAATGTTCATATCCTCCTTTTTCAATTTCTTCCAGATCATAATCAATCCTCTGTATCTCCCTGAATATTTCTTCATCTTTTGTAGTCTTGATCTTAAAACTGTCTTTTTTCAATACTGCCATTTCTCCGTCTTCCAGATATATCACATTTTTTGTAAGATTTATTATTGCTGCAGCATCAGATGAAACAATGATCTCATCCTTTCCAAGTCCAAACATCAGCGGACTTCCGTTTCTTGCAATAATTATTTTATCCGGTTCGGATTTATTTAAAATGGCTATTCCGTAAGCGCCTTCTACTTCATTAAGAGAAATTCTTACAGCTTTCTCAAAATCATTAAATATTTTGAAGTGATATTGAATCAGGTTTGCAAGTACTTCAGTATCTGTATCAGAAGTGAAAGTGAAATTTTCCTTCTCTAATTTTTTCTTTAATGTTTTGTAATTCTCGATAATTCCATTATGGACTATTGCAATATTACCTGTCATGTCCATTTGCGGATGAGCGTTTATGTCATTTGGTTCACCGTGAGTCGCCCATCTTGTGTGTCCAATACCTGTCTTGCCTGCTAAGATATCTTTATCGAACTGTGATTCAAGCTCTTTTACTTTGCCCTTTTTTTTATATGATAAAATATTACCATGCTCGTTTAAGATTGCAACACCTGCAGAATCATATCCGCGGTATTCAAGTCTTTTAAGTCCGTCTATTATAAATTCCAGACATTCCCTGTTTCCAATATAACCTACTATTCCGCACATTTTTTTACTCCTTAAGTTAAGTTAGTTAAATAAGTAATATTAAGGTTGTATAAGCTTAGTTAATTTATTAAATAAATTTATAAATATATTTTTTAATGCAAGTGCCGAAAAAGGGAGTCGAACCCTTACGAGATTTGAGCCTCGCTGGATTTTGAGTCCAGTGCGTCTACCAGTTCCGCCATTTCGGCAAATAGATCTTCTCACTAAAATTTAACGGGTAGAAATTAAGTATCATAAAAAGTTTATTCAACATATTAATTTCTCTGAAATTTAACAGTAAAAAATTTCTCAATAAAAAATTTCAATAAAAATACTTAAATCTTTTTTATCAAAAGACAAAAAAATCATCACAATTATCTTTAATATTTGAATCTATTTAATTAATTTGAGTGCTTGAATTACAAAACATATATCTCTTAATGCTGAGACCTTTAATATTTGGTTTAATCTTTTTCGGGTCGATCGGTTTTTTTATTTACTCAATCAGTAAATATCTTTCTTATATAAAAATGGGAAAGCCGGATTACAGATTCGGCGATATTCCAAAAAGGATCAGCAATACTATTAAGATAGCATTCCTTCAGACTAAACTTCTAAGAAGCAAGCTTGCCGGTATTCTGCATTTATGTATTTACTGGGGTTTTGTAGTTCTTTTATTAGTTGTCGTTGAATCCGTCATAGAAGGTTTCTTCCCTGAATTTTCATTTTCATTCCTCGGACCATTTTATAATGTCATTACTTTCCTTCAGGATTTCTTTGGAGCACTCGTTCTTGTAACTGTAATTTTTTCTCTCATCAGAAGATATATTGGTACGCCAAAAAGACTTCAGGTCGAAAGAGCTGCAAAACTGGATGCTACTTTTATTCTTGTAATGATCGCAATTGTAATGATCACAATGTTTGGTATGAGCGTGGAAAGAATTTTACTCGGTGCATCTGAAGGTTACAGACCGGTGTCAGCTTTCATCGCAGGGTTTTTCACAACCGGTTCAGAACCAGCATATGAATTTTTCTTCTGGGCGCATATAATTGTTGTTCTGGGATTTTTAAATTATCTGCCTTACTCAAAACATTTTCATGTACTCTCTTCAGTTCCAAATACTTTCTTTTCAAATTATGAAATACCTTATCAGGGCATAGTATTAAAGCCGATAAATTTTGAAGATGAATCCATTGTTCAATATGGCGCAAAAGATGTAGAAGACCTGACATGGAAAAATTTACTCGACGGATACACATGTACTGAATGCGGAAGATGTACATCGGTCTGTCCGGCAAACATTACAGGAAAACTTCTTGATCCAAAACTCATTATTACAAAGATCAGAAAACGTACATCTGAAAAAGGACCTGCAGTTATTGGTAAAAAGGAAGAGGATCCCGCATTAAATAAAAATCTTGTACATGATTACATTTCTTCTCAGGAGCTTTGGGCTTGCACTACATGCATGGCCTGCGTTCAGGAATGTCCGGTGATGATAGACCATGTCACACCTATTGTTGATATGAGAAGAGATCTTGTAATGATGGAATCAGACTTCCCTGCCGAGATGAATACTGTTTTCAGAAATCTTGAGAATAATGAATCTCCGTGGGCATTTGGTGCTGAGCAGAGAAATGACTGGATAGATGATCTTAGTGATGAGCTTGCAAAAGAAGGGAAAGAAAATCATTTAAAAAAATTATCAAATATCGGAAGTGCTGACGAACTTGATGTAGTCTTTTGGTCAGGATGCGCAGGGGCTTTTGATAAAAGATACAGAAACGTTACCAAATCATTTGCACAGCTTTTAAATAAAGCAGGTGTAAAATATGGTGTGCTTGGAAGTGAAGAAAAATGTACAGGTGATCCTGCAAGAAGACTTGGCAATGAATTTCTTGCACAATCTTTTATTCAGCAGAATGCAGAGACTCTTAAGAAATTCAATGTAAAAAAAGTAGTTACAGCCTGTCCTCATTGTATGCATACTTTAAAAAATGAATACGGACAATTCGGTGTAGATCTTGAGGTGACACATCACACAGAATTTATTGACGACCTTGTGAAAGAGAAAAAATTAATTCCTGTAAAGGAAAATAATGAAACAGTTACATATCATGATTCCTGTTACCTTGGCAGATACAATGATATTTATGAACAGCCGCGTGAATCTATAAAAAGCATTCCGGGAATTAATATAGTAGAGATGGCAAGATCTAAGGATAAAGGATTCTGCTGTGGAGCAGGTGGCGGAAGGATGTTCCTTGAAGAGACTGAAGGTAAAAGAGTAAATATAGAAAGAACTGAAGAAGCTCTTGAAACCGGTGCGAAAACTATTGTATCAGCCTGTCCGTTTTGCATGACTATGTTAACAGACGGTGTAAAGGAAAAGGAAAAGAGTGAAGAAGTAAAAATAAAAGACGTTGCAGAGTTGGTACTTGAAAGCCTTGAATAAAAATAATTTTTCAAATAAAACAAAATTAATAATTAAATATATAATAAGGAGAAATAATTAATGTCATATCTATTTACTTCTGAATCAGTTTCAGAAGGACATCCGGATAAAGTAGCAGATCAGATTTCAGATGCGTTGATCGATAATTTTCTAGCGTTTGATCCAAATGCAAAAGTTGCATGTGAGACTTTGGTAACAACAGGTCAGGTAGTTTTAGCCGGTGAAGTAAACTCAAAGATCTATCTTGACGTGCAAAGCATTGCAAGAGGAGTAATTGAAAAGATCGGTTATACAAAAAGCGAATATAAATTTGATGCAGAATCCTGCGGTGTTTTTTCAGGTATTCACGAACAATCAAAAGATATTAATCAGGGAGTTGTAAGGAGTAAGAAAGAAGATCAGGGAGCAGGTGATCAGGGAATGATGTTTGGCTATGCAACTAACGAAACCCAAAATTATATGCCTCTGCCTTTGGATCTTTCACATATATTACTTTATGAACTAGCTGAGATCAGAAGAGAAAATAAAGTAATGAAATATCTCAGACCTGATTCTAAATCGCAGGTTACGATTGAATATGATGACAACAATAAACCAAAGAGCATTAAGACAATTGTTGTATCTACTCAGCACGACGAGTTTAGCAGTGAAAAAGCAATGAGAAGTAAAATAGAAGCTGATGTAAAGAACATTCTGATTCCGAGAGTAAAATCAAAGTATAAGAATTATGGTCAGCTTTTAAATGGTAACATTCAATATCATGTAAACCCGACCGGAAATTTTGTTATTGGCGGACCACACGGAGATACCGGACTTACAGGTCGGAAGATCATAGTTGATACTTACGGCGGAAAAGGTGCACACGGAGGAGGAGCATTCTCAGGAAAAGATCCTTCCAAAGTGGACAGGTCAGCTGCTTATGCTACCAGACACATTGCAAAAAATTTAGTAGCTGCAGGTGTTTGTGATGAAGTTCTTGTTCAGGTGTCTTATGCAATCGGTGTTGCAAAACCAATGAATATCTTTGTTAATACTTATGGTACCGGCAAGATCAATAAAAAAGACAGTGAGATTTCTGATGTAGTGGAAAAATTATTTGACATGAGACCATATTTTATTGAGCAAAGACTTAAACTAAGAAATCCGATTTACAGTGAAACAGCAGCTTACGGACATATGGGAAGAAAGAATGAAGTTGTAACCAAGACATTCAAGACACCTGACGGTAAAGATAAAACTGTAAAGGTCGAATTGTTTACATGGGAAAAACTTGATTACGTTGGCAAAATTAAAAAAGCTTTTGGTATTAAGTAATCTGTATTTTTTTTGTTTTAAAATATTAACAGTTTAAATTTTGATATATTGAATAATGAATAATTTTATACACGGTTTTTTTTATCCGTTTAAATGTATAAACTTATTTTTCAAATATCCCAAGTTAATTTTATATTCTATTGTTCCGATGGTGATCAATCTGATCATCTACGGAACAATTTTTTTTTATACCTACAACTGGCTCATCGGCAGCTCTTCGGAAGTTCTGAATGACAATGTACCTGAAAATTTTCTAGTATTAATATTCGGTTATTTCCTTAAAATATTCTCGTTCTTTTTAGTTCTACTCATATGCTATTTTACTTTTGTAATATTCGGCGGACTTGTCTCAGCCCCATTTAATGAAAGGATGTCAAAGCTTATTGAGGAAAATGAATTTGGAATACATCTGGAAAGCGGTCTTTCTTTTTCATCAGAAACTTATTTCAGTATTAAAGAAGAATTAAAAAAGATATTATTTTATTTACTTTTCATAGTTCCGCTTTTTTTAATAAACTTTATACCAATGATCGGAAATACAATTTCTTTTGTATTCGGAACTCTATTCTCATTTTTTTACAATGCGCTTGATTACATGGACTATCCTATGACAAGAAAGCTGACTGGATTCAGAAAAAAACTTGGCATTATTTTATCTCAAAGAAAATCATCTATGGGGTTTGGAGCAATGGCATTCATACTTACTTTCATTCCTGTGATAAATGTTCTTATCAATCCCCTTCTGGTAGTTTCAGGTACTTCACTTTTTTATAAAAATAAATATAACATTTCAGATCAATGATAATTATATCAGCACATGCCGATACAAATTACAAAAGAGTAAGTTTAATAATTGAAGGTGAAGATTACGTTGGTTTCCTTGATAATTATGTGGGAGTTTATACTGCAATGAAAGCTTTTTTTAGTGGGCAGATAAATTTCGATTATGTCAGATTGGAGCTTACTCCTGATGAAGAAATTGATATGAGAGGCGCACGTGAAGTTGCGAAGGAAGTCAGTAAAGAGGATCTCGTTATTGTAATTGATGTAACCGGTACTCCGACTGATAAAGATTTTGTCATTGAGAAATGTGCATCAGAAAAAGTGAGTTCATTTTTAAATGATGTACTATCAGGATTTAGTTATGATATTTACAAAGATTGCCCTGACCCTGTAGCTAATATGGATGAGACTGATGTATACAGACATAAAACTGAGCACTGTTTTTTTCTCGGACTTCCCTGCAGCGGAGGTGATTACAATTTTACTGAGACACGATGTCCGGTCAGATCTGTAGATGAAGCTGCGAGAGCTGTGATAGAGATCTGCAGAAATTTTAAAAAATTCTGATCTGCTTTTTAAATTCCAAAAAATACTCATTAAATAATTTTATCTGACTAATAAAACTATTGCCATTTAACTATACTTGTTAAAATTTTTTTACAAAAAATGTCTGACCCGGAAATAAATTTAGATGTTGCTAAAAGTCTTGGATTATTAGAAGATGAATATGAAAGGATCTTAAAGATCCTTGGACGTATTCCTTCATACACAGAACTTGGTATTTTTTCAGTAATGTGGAGCGAGCACTGCTCTTACAAAAATTCCATTCTTGAAATTAAAAAACTTCCACGCAGCGGTAAAAGGCTTCTAGTAAGTGCAGGTGATGAGAATGCAGGTTTAGTTGATATTGGTGACGGACTTGCTGTAGCTTTTAAAATTGAATCACATAATCATCCTTCTGCAGTCGAGCCGTATCAGGGGGCAGCTACAGGAGTCGGCGGAATTCTCCGTGATATTTTCACAATGGGAGCAAGACCAGTCGCAGCTTTAAATTCACTGAGATTTGGAAAAATTGATTTTGGAAATAATTCTAATAATTCTAACAATTCTTCAGATGAACAGAGGAAAAGGAATAAATTCCTTTTTAAAAATGTAGTAAAAGGTATTGGAGATTATGGCAACTGTTTCGGCGTACCTACTATCAGCGGTGAAGTATATTTTGAAGACTGCTACAATGACAACCCGCTTGTAAATGCAATGGCAGTAGGAATTGTGAAACATGACGGTACTGCAACTGCTGAAGCAGGCGGCATAGGAAATCCGGTTTTTATAGTAGGATCATCTACTGGAAAAGACGGCATTCACGGAGCGACTTTTGCATCTGAAGAAATTTCAGAAGACTCTGAATCCAAAAGACCAAATGTACAGGTCGGCGATCCGTTCACTGAAAAACTTTTACTGGAAGCTACTTTGGAATTAATAAAAAGCGGTGCTGTCGTAGGCATTCAGGATATGGGTGCTGCAGGAATTACCTGTTCGACAAGTGAGATGAGTGCTAAAGGGAAATGCGGAATGGAAATTAATCTTGACCTTGTACCTCTCAGAGATAATGACATGTCTTCTTATGAAATAATGCTTTCCGAATCTCAGGAAAGAATGCTTGTCGTCATTGAAAAAGGTAAGGAAAAAATTGCTGAAGATATTTTTAATAAATGGGATCTGAATTGTGTTGAGATTGGCAATGTAATAAAAGAAGACAGAATAAAAATTTATTACAAAGGTAAACTTGAAGCAGATGTACCGGCATTTGAATTAGTTCTGGGCGGCGGAGCTCCTGTAAATGTAAGAGAGATCAGCTTTCCAAAATATATTGAGGAGAAAAGAAAATTCGATCCGGCAAGTATTAATGAACCTACCGATTTGAATCAAATAGTTTTGAAGCTTTTGTCTTCGCCAAATATCACAAATAAAAACTGGGTGTATGAGCAATATGATACTCAGGTCAGAACAAATACAGTCGTTCTACCGGGCAGTGATGCTTCGGTGATTAGAATTAAAGAAACCGAAAAGGCTCTTTCCGTCAAAGTCGATTGCAACGGTCGGTATGTATATCTGAATCCTTTTAAAGGAGGAATGATAGCTGTCTGTGAAAGCGCGAGGAATGTTGTCTGCACTGGTGCAAAACCAATTGCAATTACTAACTGTCTGAATTTTGGAAATCCATATAATCCTGAAGTTTATTATCAATTCTCTGAAGCTCTGAAAGGAATCGGTGATGCCTGTAAAATACTTGACACGCCTGTAACCGGCGGCAATGTAAGCTTTTATAATCAGTCAAAAGATCATGCCGTCTACCCTACTCCGGTGATTGGAATGCTTGGCCTGATAGAAAATAAAAATAATATTATGACAAGTCATTTTAAAAATGAAGGTGATATTGTTATATTGATAAGCGGAATTGATCTGAATATTATAAATGAAAAAAGTATAGGCAGCAGTGAATATTTCAGGCTTTTAAAAAATGAACCTGAAGGTGATGCACCGGATATTAATCCAGTGGTAGAGAAAGAAGTTCAGGAAATAATACTTAAACTTATTGAATCTAGTTATATTAAATCTGCTCACGATATTTCTGACGGTGGACTTGCAATTGCTCTTGCAGAATGTTGTATAATGGATAGAAATAATTCTATAGGATGTGAAATTATTTACAATTATACTTTAAGAAAAGATTTCGAATTATTTTCTGAATTCCAAAGCACTTTCATCGTTTCAGCAGATGCGGTTAATTTTGAAAAAATTTCAGAAATGGCTTTGCAGAAAAATCTTAAAGCAGAAAAGATTGGTATTGTATCGGGTAAGAATTTAAAGATCAACAATGACATAGATTTACATTTGGAAGAGTTAAATGAGTCATATTTTAATTCTCTCAATACTCTTATGAAAGAATGATATTATTTATTTTGAAAGTATAAATTGATTTTAAAGAATTGAAAATAAAATTTTAAAACTGATATTCATTTGTTAAAAAAATCAAAAAAATTTAATAAGAAAAAAAAAATATTAGTATTTCTGATATTAATATTAATGTCTGCAAATTCTGAAAAAGTATTCTCACAGTTCATTTCATACCCTGATAAAATGAGTTCAGATCTATCTGCATCAGAATTTTCATTATCAAAAAAGAGATCAGTTTTAAATGACCCAACCGATCATTTTTTGTTTTCACAATATAAATCCTCTTTATCAGACAGGAATGAAAATTCAGCATCTACTTTACCAATTGCTATAGGTGTAGCATCATTCTTATATTTATTCAATCCGATACTTTTACTTGAGAATGACAAAATTGGCGGAGGGATTACGAAAGAGGTTTCTCTTGGATTTGGAAAATTTGGACAGCATCGGTTTTCAACAGAATATTCATATATTTTCAGACAAGACTTAAGCAGTAATTTACGTTTTGCATATAAGTATGACATACTTTTAAAAAGCGGATTAAAACCTTCAAATTTTTTACAGGGAACTACTGTGCTCTCTATAGGTGGAGGTTATTTTACAAACTTTACAAATCATGGTTATTTCCCTGAATTATCATATGGATATTCTATAAGAAATGATAAACTATTATTTTTTCCGAGTTTAAAGATAAGATATACATATGTTGTAAATGGTGCAGATATTGTTGATTTTTCATTCGGTCTGGTGATTGGAATTGCAAATCCATTTATTGATCTTAACATTCGCGCAAATGATAGTAAATAGAACTTTTACGGGGTTACAGATTTTAATGCAAATAAATAATTTATTTTAAATGGCTGAAGTTACATCTGATAAATCAAAACCTTTATTCAATATAAAACTACCGGATTCGGCTCAGGAAACATTTTTCAAAATTACAAGTCTGGTATTTTTTGCATTCAGAAATATTAAAGAAATTTTTATGCCTCCGTATGAATTTTCGGAGACCTTAAAACAATGTTATCAGATCGGATATAAATCCTTATCACTTATTGCAATCACAGGATTCATCATAGGTCTGACATTGACAATGCAATCTATACCTACTCTGCAAAAATTCGGAGCTTCATCACTTGTACCGTCTATGGTAGCACTTGCAGTTATATTAGAGATAGGTCCTGTAATTACAGCTTTGATATTTGCAGGTAAAATAGGTTCAGGAATTGGTGCTGAGCTTGGCTCAATGAAAGTAACTGAGCAGATCGATGCTATGGAAGTATCCGGCTGCAATCCTTTTAAATATTTAGTAGTCACAAGAGTTACAGCAGCTACTTTAATGCTTCCGATACTAGTAATACTTGCTGACATGATAGCATTAATAGGCGGTTTCGTTGCATTCAGTATTTCGGAGAATTCTTCTATGAAAGCATTTTTAATATCCGCTATGTCAAACTTAAGTCTGCAGGATATAATATTATCCATTCTAAAAACTTTTTTTTTCGGATTTAGTATCGGTGTGGTCGGATGCTATGAAGGGTATAATGCTGACAGAGGAACTGAAAGTGTCGGAGTGGCAGCAAATACTGCAGTTGTGATTTCATCTTTACTTGTGATTTTAATAGACATGTTGATGGTACAAATTACATCAATAATATTTTAAAATTAATAATGCAAATTTTCATCAAATCAATTTCAAATTTAGTCAGATAAAAGATTTATGTCAGAAGATCCAAAAACAAATACCAATGAAATAGTTTTAGAGATTACAGATCTAAAAAAATCCTTTGGGAATAATACAGTTCTAAAAGACATAAACATTGAAATTAAGAAGGGTGAATCAGTTGTAATGCTGGGTAAGTCAGGAACAGGAAAGTCAGTTATACTTCAATGTATAATTGGATTATTACCTCCGACAAAAGGTACAATAAAAGTATTCGATACAGATTTTTTGAAACTTCCTGAAGTTGAAAAAAACAGCATAAGAAGAAAAATTGGTTTTCTGTTTCAAAGCGGAGCATTGTATGACTCCATGACAGTCAGGCAAAATCTGGAATTTCCGATAATCAGACAACCTGATTACAAAAAAGAAGATCTTTCAGAAAAAATAACTGAAATATTAGAAAGTGTAAGTCTTTCTGAAGCTATTGATAAAATGCCGTCTGAGCTGTCTGGAGGAATGAAAAAAAGAATCGGACTTGCGAGGACGCTGATGCTGGATCCTGAAATTATTTTGTATGATGAACCTACGACCGGACTTGATCCTGTTACTTCAAACGAGATTAGTCATTTGATACTTGACATGCAAAAAAAATTAAATGTGACATCACTAATAGTAACTCATGATATGGCATGTGCAAAACTGGTAGCGGACCGAATTATTGTATTAAAAGACGGTACTATTGCTGCCGAGGGAAGCTTTGATGAACTTGCAAAATCTGATGATGAATTTGTAAGAGGGTTTTTTGAATTTGAATGATTTTAAAATTTTTTAAATAATAATCAGGTTTGTTCTTTTTTTAAATTTTGTATTATTCTATTTTATTTTTAGATAAAAAATTTTAAGGCAATTTATATTATAATAATTATTAAAAATATTTTAATTTTTAAATATGGGTATTAACAAATCGAAATATATTAAGCTTGGGATATTCATTATTACAGGACTTTTTCTGTTTGTATTTGCACTGTTTTATATAGGAAGCAAAGAAAATTTATTCACAAATACTTTTAATGTGTATTCAGTATTTTCAAATGTCAGTGGTCTGACACAGGGAAATTCTGTGCAGTATGCCGGAATAAATGTAGGAACTGTAGAGTCTATTGAAATACTTTCAGTGGATCAGGTACGCGTGAATATGAACCTCGTAAGCGATGTGCAGAAGTTTATAAAAAAGGATTCTAAAGCAACCATAAGCTCAGACGGACTCGTCGGAAGTAAAATAGTTTCGATAACTCCGGGAAAATTCGAGTCAGTGATGGTCGAAAACGGTGATTCAATACATTCTGTCAATCCGGTATCCATGGGTGACATCATTAATAATCTCAATGAATCTTCAAAAGAGGCGGAAGTAATTGCCAAAGAATTAACTGAGATAATGTCAAAAATAAATAACGGAGAGGGTACACTAGGAAAACTGGTTAATAACTCAAGTATGTATGACAATCTTGATTCCTTACTGAATAGTTTTGCGGGCTCTACAGCACAAATAAATAATATCCTGACTCAGACTTCAAATACAATTGACATGGTAGCCGGTGATATTCAGGAAATGCAGGGAAGTGTTAAATTAATTGTAACCAATATCGGTGATATTACTTCAAAGATAAATTCAAGTCAGAGTCTTGTAGGAACACTTCTTACAGATACTGTATTTGCAAATAATATAAAAGGAGTAGTGAAAAATGCAAATTTCACAACTCAAAATCTTGAAATGGGATCATTCAGTTTTTATCAGAATATGGAAGCTTTGAAACATAATTTTCTATTCAAAGGATATTTTGAAGATCTGGGATATTGGGATCAGTCAAAGGAGGAAAAGGATTATATTTCAAGAGAAGAACGTATACTCAACAAAGAACAAGAGCTTAATATAAAGGAATTGCAGCTCAGGGAATTTCAGGAAAAACTGGATTCATTAAAAAATAATCTTCAGATAAAAATTGATACTTCAAAAACAGGTGAATCGAAATAATTAATTATATTATAAAATAACTTTTAATGATTTTTTGATTTTCCTATATTGCATGATTAAATTTAAAAATAAAAATCTTTTAAGGAGATATAAGAAATGACAAACGCTGAAATTGAAGCAAAAGTAGTAAGTGCAGTAGTAGATAAACTTGGTGTAGAAGAATCCAAAGTAACTACGGATGCATCTTTTATAAATGATCTTGGTGCTGATTCATTAGACACAGTTGAGCTTGTAATGAAATTTGAAGAAGAGTTTGATATTAAGATTCCAGATGAAGATGCTGAGAAAATTCAAAAAGTAGGTGATGCAGTAAGCTATATCACAGAAAAAATATCAGCTAACTAAAATAGTCACGTTATTTTTTATTAAGTAAAATTCATGAAGAGAAGAGTTGTCGTAACAGGTATTGGTGTAGTCAGTCCGGTAGGATTAAATATCAATGACTTTTGGAGTAGCCTTATTGCTGGCAAAAGTGGTGTTGATAATATCACATATTTTGATGCAACTGATTTTGATACAAAATTTGCTGCTGAGTTAAAAGGATTTGATCCGTTAAATTATATGGATAGAAAACTTTCACAGCGTGTAGATCCTTTCACTCAATATGCATTAGTTGCATCCGAAGAAGCTATTGTAGACTCAGGTCTGAATTTAGAAAAAATTGATTCCGACCGGGCAGGTGTTGTGTATGGATCTGGGATCGGCGGAATGTGGACTTACCATAATCAACAGACAAATCTTTATAAACGGGACGGTAATCCTGACAGGATCAGTCCATTCTTTATTCCAATGCTTATTGCAGATATTGCAGCAGGAAGAATTTCAATGAAGTACGGATTCAAAGGACCAAACTATGCAACAATATCAGCATGTACAACTTCAGCTCATTCTATAGCTGATTCCGTAATGCTTATTGAAAGAGGTGACGCAGATATTATGATAACCGGCGGATCAGAAGCTGTAATTTGTCCAATGGGAGTCGGCGGTTTTAATTCAATGAAAGCACTTTCAACAAGAAATGACGCACCTCAAAAAGCTTCCAGACCATTTGAAAAAAACAGGGACGGATTTGTAATGGGAGAAGGCGGAGCTACGTTAATATTAGAAGAACTGGAACATGCTAAATCCAGAGGTGCAAATATTTATGCAGAGATCACAGGATTTGGATTAACAGCAGATGCTTTTCATATAACAGAACCTGCTCCTGAAGGTGAAGGAGTCGGAAGAGCTATTTCAATTGCAATAAAAAATTCAAATCTGACAATCAATGATATTGATGTCATAAATGCACATGGTACTTCTACATATTATAATGATAAAAATGAATCCATGGCTATCAGGAATGTTTTTAAAGAAAAAGCTGATCAGATTCCTGTCCATTCTATTAAATCAATGATTGGTCATTTACTCGGAGCTGCCGGTGCTATAGAAGCTATCTCTTCGATTTTAACAATTCGTGACGGGATCATTCCACCAATTATAAACTACGAAGAAAAAGATCCTGAATGTGATCTTAACTACGTGGTCAATACTGCAATGAAAAAAGATGTGAAAACCGTGTTATCCGAGAATTCAGGATTCGGTGGGCACAACACTGCAATATTATTTAAGAAATACGAAGAATAATCCTTATTTGCAATTTCAATAATTTATGTTTAATCTTTTAAAGAACCGGTTAAGAAAATTAACACCCTTTTTCGAAACTCGAAAAGAGAAAAAGAATTTATCTAAAAAATTAACTGACTTTATTGATTTTGATGAACTTCAGAATAATATCCATTATAAGATCATTGATGAAAACTATTTTGTAAATGCTCTTACTCACCGTTCATTTCTGACAGTAAGATCTGATCTGTCACAAGTGGGAATAATTTCTAATGAACGATTAGAATTTCTTGGGGATGCAGTTTTAGATCTCGTAGTTGCAGAATATTTATACAAAAATTTTCCATTAAATGAAGAAGGTGATCTTACTAAATTCAGATCAATACTTGTAAATAAAAAATTTCTTGCTGAAAGAGCAAAACATTTAAAACTTCAGGATTTTCTTTTAGCATCATACACTGCAAAAAAATCTATTGATGAAGGTTATGATGCTATTCTTGCTGATACATATGAAGCTCTTATTGGTGCGGTATTCATGGATTCAGGATATGAAAATGCCAAAGAATTTTTGAATGAGGAAATTTTTATTAAACTAGATATAAAATGGCTCAATCAATTTGATGAAAATCATAAAAGTAAATTTCTTGAATATGTACAGGCACATACTGATTTTATTCCTGAATATTCTATTATAAAAGAAGAAGGACCTGAGCACAATAAATTATTTACTGTTGAAGTCTTTGTAAACAAGCGTAGTCTTGGGATCGGAAAAGGGAAATCTAAAAAGCAGGCGGAACAGGCTTCTGCAAAAAACGCATTAAATAATCTTGAAGTGTTGGAAAAAATGGGATTAACGAAAAAAAAATCTTAGCGAAAAATATTTGATACGGTATTGATTTTGAGAGTCTCTAACAATATATTTGCATAGTTCATAATAAAAAAAATAAATTCACTGTATAGATAAGTTTGGTATTAATTTTATAAGTTTCTTACTAAAACTCTATGCATTTTATTTTAAAAAACCATTTTATAAAGAAAGGTATTCATCTTTACGAAATGGTTTTTCTATTTAATAAAAGAAATTTTTAAGAATGTTTTTTGTTAACGCACAAGCAATTAATAAAAAATAAAAAAATATGACCTCCAATTCTGTATCGAGAACCTGTAATATTTTATTTTCATTTGCAGTATTTTGTTTTTCTGTTTTATTCACGGAATTCACGTACTCCCAAAGAACTGAAATTGCTGCAACTGATAAAACTACTGAGACCTCCGGATCTGAAATCGAATCAGACGAAGAAATTATTGATTACAGAATTTTAAACTCAAACGAATCTTTCATCGAGTTAGAATTTATACCCGTTTATAAAAATGAAATTGAATTTGAAAATTCGGTAAGTTCATTAGATTCGAAAGGAAGTCCCGATATAAAATACAGAGCATTCCCTTTATTCTTTCCTGCATCAGGAAATAATATAAGAGTCGAAATAATGGATGCATCTTCTTCAGAAGAAATTAACAGCGATATAAAACCAGTTCCGAATTATATTTACAATCCTAAGAGCAAAGAATATGTACCGGTATATGATAAGGACAAAAAAGTTTATGAACAAAATTCTTTCTATCCAAGCAATCCGGTTAGCGCAGAAAATTCAGGATCGATAAGAAACAAATATTTTGGTTATCTAAAAATTTATCCTATCCAGTATAATCCTGTTACAAATAATATAAAAAAGTTTTCCTCAGTTCGCGTCAGAGTTTCTTATAATGGAAGTCCTGAATACATGAATAAATCTTTAAGCACAGAAGAGATTCAATTTATGCAAGGTTTAGCTGTCAATTCAGATGTTGCTATAAACTGGACAACAAAGGAATTCAATGCAATGAGAGACCAGCCGGTTATTAACAGTGTACTTGCTTCCGGTGATTTTTACAGAATGGAAGTAAGAGAATCCGGAATATATAAACTTGATAAAAATTATCTGCAAAACGCCGGTATAAATCTGGATAATGTAGATCCAAGGACAATCAAAATTTATGGATCCGGCGGAGGAGATCTTCCTTTTAATAATGCTGATACTGTACCATATGATCTGCTTGAAAATAGAATATTAGTTACTGGTGAAAATGACGGTCAATTCAATGACAATGATTATGTAGTTTTTTATGGTCGCAACCCAAATGAATGGAAGTTTGATTCTTTTTATAAATCTTTTTTTCATAAATTAAATAAATTTTCAAAAGTAAATTATTACTGGATTACATTTGGCGGAGCTCAGGGTCAAAGAATGGAAACCGTGAACTCAGTTAATAATCAGGGAATTACTCCCCTTCCCTATTTTCAGGATAAAATTTTTGAAGAGACGGAGGTCAACAACCTCGGTTCAACCGGTTATTTATGGATAAGTCAGAGAATTGGAATAAATGAAAGCTTTTCATTTAACAAAGAGCTTAAAGGTTATGTTGCAGGATCAAATGTAAACTTGAGATTCAGATTTGGAAATGGTTCTTCTTTAATTAATTCTTATTGGAGACTTGAAGATTTAAATTCCAGCTATATTACTACTCAGCAAGTTAACCCCATAGCCGGTTATTCACGTATTAATTTATCTTATATTAGTAATAACATATTAGGAATAAATTACCCGCTAAGTCCAGGCAAGACGGGTATTAATTTCAGAGCGTCACTGAGATCACAGGATGGTAATTCTCAAAATATTGCCGGATATTATGATTATTTAGAAGTACTTTATAAGAGAAGTTTTACTGCTGATAACAACTCTCTGAGATTCAATTCTCCTGATACAAGTGGTATAATGGAATATCAGATTTCCGGATATTCTGATCCGGATAATGTAAAGATCTTTGATGTTACAAATATTACTTCACCATTAATAATTAACCCAATTTCATTTAACGGCGGGACATTAAAATTTCAGGATAATATAAATTTAGGCAAGCCAAAAGAATATTATGCATTAAATCCAAATAATTATAAGACACCTCTTTCTGTTTCAGCCAGAGTTCCAAATCAGAATATTAAAGGCGAATTTGCAGACGGCGCGGCTTTTATAATCATTAGCCCTAAGGAATTCATGGCTGCAGCAAACCGGCTTAAAGACAAGAGGCAGCAGCAAGGCAGCAATTATCTTAAAACAATTGTAGTGGATATTGACCAGATATATAATGAATTTTCAAACGGCATGATGGATCCGGTTGCAATGCGTAATTTTGTGAAATTTGCATATAGTAACTGGCAGGAAAGACCGGTATATATATTATTTTTAGGTGATGGCAGTTATGACTATAAAAATAATTATAATCTTTATAATGGGAATTTAAAAAACTGGATACCTCCAATTGAAAAAAATTCTCAGTATTCTGACGATGTAGAAAGTTTTTGCAGTGATGATTACATATTAGAGATCACAGAAAATAATAATGAACCATCCAGCACTAATATAGTAGATTTTGCGTCCGGTAGAATTAATGCAAATACTTTACTTGAAGCGAATAATTATATAGACAAAATATTTGATTATGAAAATCCTGCAAACTTTGATAAGTGGAGAAATGAAGCAATGTATGTGGCAGATGATGGATGGACAACTGAAAATACTCAAGGTCAGGAAGGCAGTCTTCATACCAGTCAATGTGAAGATGTAGCAGAAAACAATTCTCCCAAAAATTTAATAAAAGACAAAGTATATATTGTAAGTTATCCAACTGAAATTACTCCTCAGGGCAGAAGAAAACCCGGCGCAAATGTTGATATTATAAAATACTGGAATAATGGTAAACTTATAATAAATTACACCGGTCACGGAAGTGTTGACCTATGGGCACATGAAAGAATTTTTGAAAGACAGATCTCAATTCCTCAGCTTACAAACGCGAAAAAACTTCCATTTATTACAATTGCTTCCTGTGATCTTGCTCGATGGGATGACCCTTTTATACTAAGTGCTGCAGAACAATTAGTACTCATCAAAGACAAAGGATCTATCGGAATTTCTGCTGCAGTGAGACCTGTTTATGCAAGTTCAAATGCAATTTTCAATAATGCTTTATATAGAAATTTATTTGCACCAGATTCATTAAATTTAAGACTACGTTTAGGCAAGGCAATGTTTAATGTAAAGCAACAATATTATGCTGATAATGATCTGAAGTTTGCTCTGTTAGCAGATCCGACTTTAAGACTTGGCGTTCCACAGCACCGCACTAAAATTGACAGTATAAACAGTACACCATCTACTGAAAAATTCCAGATGAAAGCTCTTCAAAAAGTAAAAGTTTATGGTTCAGTAATTAAACCCGATTCAACTTTCTGGTCAGATTACAATGGAGTACTCGATATGGATGTACTTGATGTAGATAAAAATATCAGAATACTGGACTTTCAGAGTTACTTTAATTTTAAACTTCAGGGAGGAAAGATATTCTCTGGTAAAGTAAATATTGTGAATGGAAATTGGGTAATGGAGTATGTAGTACCAAAAGATATTTCATATAATCCGGGTAATGGAAAGATAATTTCATATTTTAAAAACAGTAATTCCGATGGTATAGGATTTTTTAATAATTTCATAATTGATGGACAGGATCCAAATGCCCCTGTTGATACTACTGGACCTCAGGTTAATATTTTTTTAGACAGCAGAAATTTCAGAACCGGAGATCTTGTAAATCAGAATCCAAAACTCATTATAGATTTTTTTGATGAAAATGGAATAAACCTAACCGGAACGATTGGACATAAATTAGAAGCAGTATTAAATGATGATGAGAATAATAAAATTGATCTCACTCAATATTATATCAGTTCATCAGGTTATCAAAACGGTTCTGTGAATTACGACTTTTCAGATCTTGCAGAAGGGAAATATAAACTTGAAGTAAATGCATGGGATACATACAATAATCTGAAGTCTGAATATATTGAATTTAATGTTGCAGCAAATGGAGAACTTGCACTTCAGAATGTTTATAATTATCCGAACCCGATGACAGATATCACAAACTTTATGTTTCAGCATAACTCTGAAAGTCCGGTAACAGCTCAGATCAGAATATATACAGTAAGTGGCAGATTAATAAAAGAATTGAATAAAAGCAATATTACTGATAAATTTGTGTCCATTGAATGGGACGGAAAAGATTCTGACGGCGATAACATTGCCAACGGTACTTACCTTTACAAAATTTTAATACAATCAAATGATGGAACACTTTCAAAAAATTCCATCGGAAAAATTGCAATGCTTAAATAATCATATGGAGGTTAAAAACTTAATGTTAATGACATTAAAAAAATTATGCATTTTATTAGCGATATTTGGAATTATTGCTTTTGACAGTGCAGATGTAAAAGCTCAAAACTCTGTTTCGACAGGTGTACCGTTTTTACTTATCGGACCTAATTCCAGATTTGGTGGAATGGGTGAAACAGGAACAGCAATTGCAGACGATGCAACAGCAATGCACTGGAATCCGTCTGGTCTTGCGTTTCAAAATGAAGGGTCTGAAATAAACTTTACTCACTCACCTTGGCTCGCAGGCTTAAATATTGGTGATTTGTTTTATGATTATATTGCCGGAAGAACATATATCAAAAGCATAAACGGAACTGTGGGAGCAAGTTTGACTTATCTGAATATCGGTGAAGTTATTGTTACTGACGAATTTGGAAATGCTCAGCCTGACAGAAACTACAAGGCTTATGAAATGGCACTGGCACTATCTTATGCTACAATGCTGGGTAAATCATGGGGCGGTGGAATAGCCGGACGTTTTATATACAGTAGATTATCTCCGAATGATGTAACTGTAGGAAATGAACAAGGTACAGGAACTGGAATATCTGCAGCTCTAGATCTTTCTGCATTATGGAGACCTGTCAGCGGTGCAAGTTTTCTGAAAAATAAATTTTCTACAGGAATGGCTCTTTCTAATTTTGGTCCTGCAATTTCATACGTTGACCAGGATCAGGCTGATCCACTTCCTACACTTTTCAGATTTGGATTTGCTTACGAAGTAGTAAAAACTGAATTTAATACTCTAACTCTTACTGCTGATTTTTCAAAATTAATGGTTAACAGAGAATTAGCAGTTGTAGATGATTCAGGTGTAGTATTGGTTCCCGGATCTGTTGACCCGGTATATCAGGCTATATTTACATCCTGGAAAGGTGGTGTATCAGGAATTGCTAAGTCTTTTCAGTCATCTATTGGAGCGGAATTCTGGTACGGAAGTCCAAGACTTATTGCACTAAGAGCTGGTTACTTTTATGAAGATCCTTCTTACGGTAACAGAAATTTCTTTACATTAGGTGCAGGTATAAGATATAGTATGTATGGATTTGATTTCAGTTATCTAAGTACAATTGAAGAAAATCATCCTCTGGAAAATACACTCCGGTTTGGATTACAGGTCAAGTTCTAAATTTAAATCTTTTTAAAAAAATATAACCATAGTTCATAGCAAGAGCTATGGTTATTATTATAATTTAATAAATGTTTCGAAAAATAATTTTTGTTTTCTCTGCCCTTATTATTCTGACAACATCTGAAATCTTTTCTCAGAATAAACCTGAACTAAAACTATCTCATCCTTTAAAGTTTGGAGCTCAAAATAAATATTCATCACAGCCAAAGGAATATATTCAGGGTGCTGACTCATTTAAAATAGTTGCTATTCTTGTTCAGTTTCAGGAAGACTCTGATCCGAAAAGTTCAGGAAACGGATTGTTTGATCTATCAAATAAATATCTGAATCCGTCTACAGGAAAAGATACTGTTATAGATTCACCGCCATATGACAGTGCCTATTTTGCTGATCATTTATTATTCATAAAAAACTATTTCTCAAAATCTTCAAAGGGTAAAGTAAATATCAGTTACGATCTTTATGGAACTGTATTTAATCTGCCTCAGCAAATGCAGGCATATTCACCTCAGAGAAATGAAAATAATTCTAAACTTGGAACTCTATTTCAGAATTCATGGCAGCTAGCAGACGCAGTTATAGATTTTTCGTCTTATGACACTGCAAATACTGCATTTGTAATTTTTCACGCAGGAGTTGGAAGGGATGTAGATCTTATTTCTATATTTGGATTTGATCCGACACCATACGATATACCCTCAGTTTTTTTGGGATTAAAAAATCTGCAGGAATTTTATGGAAGTAATTATGAAGGATATCAAACTAGTGAGGGAATTTACATTCGAAATTCTCTAATAATTCCATCAACTGAACTTCGAGAGCTTTCTTTATCTACAGGTGATTTTCTAATAGAACTTGGAATGAATGGAATTTTCACAGCAAATTTTGGAAGTTATCTCGGATTACCTGATCTGTTTAATACAGCAACTGGAAATACAGCGATCGGTAGATTTGGGCTTATGGACGGTCAGTCCCTTTTCAGCTATAATGGTATTTTTCCACCTGAGCCATCTGCCTGGGAAAAGATTCATCTTGGCTGGGTAGAACCAGTAACAATTAATTCCGGATCAAAAAATATTCAGATTCCTACCAGCTCAAAAGATATACAAAGAGATTCTACAATTTATAAAGTTCTGATCAGTTCTAAAGAATATTTTCTAATCGAAAACCGAAACAGAGATCCTGAAAATGACGGTCAGACCATATACTCACGAAACAGAACATTCAATGATGTTGATACTTACACTCAAGACATTGAAAACGGATTTTACTATTCAGGCGGTTATTCAAGTCTATATCTTTTAAATGGAAATGTAACTGACGTTCAAACCTTTGACTGGAGTCTTCCCGGATTGATTAACAGTACTAATGATTATAAAGGCGGGATTATTATCTGGCATATTGATGAAAATATTATAGATGCAAAAATTTCTACCAACTCTATCAATAATGATCCACTAAGAAGAGGAGTGGATGTAGAAGAAGCTAAAGGAGCGCAGGAGATCGGTGTTACATTTTCGACACCTTTCGGAAATGTAACCGGAGATGGAACAGCTGTGGATTACTGGTATAATGGTTATCACGGAGTTCCTTCAACAATTTATAAAAATGAATTTACCCCAACTTCTACTCCTAATTCTCTAAGCTATTCTCTTTCAAATAACAATATATTCATTACTAATTTTGGACTGATAGATACACTCATGAGTTTAAATGTTTCTATAGGATCTTCACAGTTAAGTGCATTGAATCAGTTTCCAAAATTTGTCGGGATCGATTCAAGTATTAGTTCCAATGCTATTGCGTTTGATCTTATAGGCGATAATAGTGAAGAGATATTTGTCAATTCAAGTGGAAAAATATTTGGATTCTCAAGTGACGGTAACGGTCTGAACGGTAACGGATTACTTTTCAACGACTTTGGAAAATATACTCCGGCTTTCATTGAAACAGGCAGCGCTAAGTATATTGTAGGTCTCAAAAATGATGGAATTGGATTCCTGGATAATACTTACAATCTTACACAGGTTAATTTTCCTTTAGGTGCTGTTCCATCTGCAGCTCCACTTATTAATGACAATAATAATTTTTCATACGTTGGATTTAATACAGGTGCAGTAAGAAGATATAATTTGGATCTTTCAAATGTTCTAACTGATTCTATTCAGGGAAATATTCAACAGTTTTCAAAACTACGGACAGATACTTTTGCAGTTATAAATAAAAATTATAGATATTTAGCTTCAGGAAATCTGTTGAGTGAAACTTCAACGGATATCCTTACAATAAATTTCAATAATGAGTTTTTCATAAATGGCAATAAGCTAAATTTAAATTACAACATTTTAAACGTAGCAAACTCCCCTACCCTTGCTGACATTAATTCAGACGGACTTCAGGAAATAATCTTTAATGCTGACGGGTTTGTTTATGCCATTAATTCAAAAGGAGTTTTACTGGAAAATTTCCCGGTTAACTTTAATAAAATTATTACATCCGGAATTTCAGTTGCAGATGTGAATGATGATAATATATTCGATCTATTATTTGTTTCAGATAATGGAGATCTCTATGCTTATGGAACTGATGGAAATATTGTCAGCGGTTACCCGGTATTAGTTGGTCCTAAGACCGTATCAACTCCTGCAATTGCAAATTTCAATGACACACTGGGAATTATAGTTTTATGCGGTGACGGATATGTTTATGGATTTAAAACGAATACTCTCTATTTAGCAAATAATATTCTCTGGAAAAATTATCTCAGCAGCAGTTCTCTTTCAAATAATAATTACGTATCAGATAATTCAGGAACTGCAACTTATTCAGATAAACTTCCCTCTTCACAGGTTTATAACTGGCCAAATCCTGTTTATGAAAATTCAACTTTTATCAGATATTTTATTAATGGAATTTCAAGCGGTGTAAAAGTAAAAATACTCGATCTTTCCGGAGAGCTGATAACAGAATTGCCTGCAACTTCCTATTCAAATGCAGATAATGAAATCAAATGGGACGTATCAGGCGTACAGAGCGGAATTTATTATGGAATAGTAGAAGCACAGATCGATGGCAGTACTGAAACACAGGTTATTAAAATAGCTGTTGTAAAGTAATAATTTTAAATTTTAATTTTAATGTATGGTGATTATCTTCAATTAAGATAATCACCTTTTTTATTTTGAATCCCGAAATCATTTTTTCTTTAATTACCGGCGTTTACTTTTTACTGCATTTGTATCTTTTATCAGGATTGAAAAGAACTATGAAGTTAAATCCTGAAAATGAAAATAGAGATAAATCTTTAACAGTTATAGTAGCCGGCAGAAATGAAAGTAATAATATTACTGATTGTATAAATTCTTTAAAACAGTCAGAAGTATTAAATAATCAGGTAGAATTTATTTTAGTAAATGATAATTCAACTGATGATACTTTTGAACTTATGCAGAAAGCTGCAGATAATGCACAGGGATTTATAGTAATGAATTCTAAACCATCCTTATCTTCAAACTTAAAAGGAAAAGCTAATGCTATAGATAATGCTATAAATATCTGCAATGGTGAGATTATTGTCTCCACCGATGCTGACTGCATTGTACCAAAACAATGGATCAATAGAACTGCCAAATATTATAATAAAGATACAGGAATGGTATGTGGATTTACTTTCGTGGATCACAATAATTCTTTATTTAATTTAATGCAGTGTATAGACTGGTTTTACCTGCTTACACTTGCATCATCTAGCTGTGGATTAAAAAAAATAATGAGCTGTATTGGAAATAATATTTCATTTTCTAAAGAAGCTTATGAACATGTAGGTGGTTATAACTCTATTAAATTTTCAGTGACTGAAGATCTTGCTTTGATGAGAAAGATAAATGCTGCAGGTATTTTTGATATTAATTTTCCTCTCGATATAAATTGTCTTGTAAAAACAAAACCATGTATAAGTTTAAAGGAATTAATTAGTCAGAAAAGGAGATGGCTCAAAGGTGGGGTAGGAATAAATCTGCTTGGATACATAACGGGTTTAAGTCTTTACTCTGTAAATATACTATTGTTATTTGGACTCTTCTTTATTGAACTTCCTCTTTATCTGTTACTGATAGCAGTTAAAATATTTTCCGAATTAATTTTACTCAGAAATACTTTCAGAATATTTAATGTAAAATACTTGTACAAATACTATCCCCTGTTTACTATTTACTTTGCAGTATACGGACTCTTGCTTCCAATTACATTTATATTTAAAAGCGGTATAAAATGGAAAGAAAGAAAATTCTAAAATTTTACTACAGGAATGTGAATTCTCATTAAGAAAGAAATATTTGAAAATTTTTCTGCATAAGTATATCTGCCGCCCAAATCAAATACATAAATTGTAAATCCAAGTCCAGCCGTCCAGATCAGCAAATTTTCATCTCCCGGAAGTTCCTCAAGCTGTGCTATATTGGATGTAATAGTCCTTACTACTTTCGAATATTTTACTTCAACAGACAAGATCAATGATGTGAAGTTAGATTTGATATATTTATTAAGAAGGAGATCGACACTACCTCCGATATTATTCATGTCAGTTTCAAAACTTGTCAATGAGTTTGTAGTTGTAAATTCAGGATTACCTGGGATAGATTGATTTTCATAAATAAATCCGAATATCAGAGGATATAGCTTGCTGTATGCAAGTTCAACTTTAACTCCCCACAAAAAACCTGTATTAGACTGATCTCCAAAAAGACCTGTCGGTATTGCATATCCAATATATGGAGCAAGAAAAATTCCACCTGAATTTACTTTTTTAACACTATTTTTTCCGGAAATTATTTTTGAAGAATCATCTTTATTTAATTTGTTTTTTCCATCCTTGAGGAAGTTATAATTCTTAAAATAATCTTTTGATAAAACATTCTGTGAATATGTTACATCAGATAAATTTATCATTAAAAACAATAACATTAAAACTGAGAAGATCTTATTTTTCAAAAAAAGATTTTATTAATTAGTTAATTTTATTTTTATCAGTTTTTACTTCATTTACAACATAGCTATTCATAAGGTCAAGCATTGAGATAACACTGTTAAGATTTATTGACTCTTTTTTAAAAGCAACTTTGACAGTTTCCATTCCGAGTAATGTATAAAATGGTATTAGTGATGGAAGTTCTTTATATATAGAATTTAAATGATTGGAAATTGTCTCAATATCATTTCTTTCAAATGGACCTGTTAGTGAATTTACCAGTCCGTTTTCAGAGATATTTTCAATAGTGTTTTTTACTATTGGTTTAAAGATCTCAAAAGAAATACTTTTGTCAATTCCGATAGATCCAAGTAATTCCGCTGATATATTCATCAGTGTTACTAAGAAATTTGAAGACACTACGCAAGCTGAATGATAAAGAAATTTTTTATCAGCAGGAATTTCAAGTATATTTGATTCAAGTTCTTTTGCAATAACTTTAAATAACTCCACGCAATCTTTGTCTCCTTCAATTCCAAAATAAATTTCAGAAAGCAGATGTTTATTCTCCGTACTGACAGAATCAAATGTCTGGATAGGATGCATTGAACCGGTAAAACTTTCTCTAAAATTTTCATTTAAAAAAAGAGCAGATGATTCTGACCCTGATGTATGTATAAAATATTTACCGGATATATCAGCACCTGAATCAGAAATTTCTTTTAATACATTTTTTATAAATCTGTCCTGTACGCAGATAAAAATTATATCAGAAGATTCAATGAAATTTTTATCAACTGATTCTGAAGAGACCAATGGAATTAATTTTTTAGATACTCTTTCCAGATTATCCGGATTTCTGTCTGTTAAAAAATTTACATGGTACCCGATAGCACTTAATTCAAACGCAAATGCAGATCCAACCTTTCCTGCACCTATAATGTAAATTCTTTTATTCATTAAATTTTTTTTCTAGTAAAATTGTAACAGGTCCGAGATTTGTCAAAGAGATATTCATCTTTGCTGCGAAGATACCGCTCTTTATTTTTTCGGAACTGTATAAATTAGCTAATTCAGATTTAGTTTTCTCATATAAAATTTCTGCAATTTCTGGAGACTCTGCAGATGTAAAACTCGGTCGGTTTCCACTCTTCTTTGTCTCAGCGCAAAGTGTGAATTGTGAAATCAGCATTATCTCACCGTTTATATCTTTTATATTTAAATTCATCTTATCATTTTCATCAGCAAAAATTCTTATCTCTGTTAATTTTCTCGCAATATACTTTAATTCATTTTCAGTATCACCTTTACTGATCCCAAGTAATACCAGTAAACCCAGCCCTATACTACTATGAACTTTACCTTCTATTTTTACTTCAGCATTAGATACTCTTTGAATCACAGCAATCATTTTTCGGCTTTTAATATTCTGAAAATATCGCTGTAATCTTTATAAAATTTATATTTCATTATCTCATACTTTCTTAATAAAACCTCAAGACTTTCCCTTTGTCTGTATCCGATTTCACAAAACAATTTACCTGAAAATTCTAAGTCACTAAATATTTCAAATATCTTACTATAAAAATTTAATCCGTTTTTATCATCAGTCAAAGCAGTCTTAGGTTCATAATTTCTGATCTCGTCCGGGAGTTTTTCCCATTCAGCTATAGAAATATATGGCGGGTTTGAGATTATGTAATCATAATTCTTTTTTAATCTGGGAATATCAAATACATCTCTACAATAAAGAGTAATTTCTTTTCCGCTTATTCCGTTTAATTCCAAATTCTTTTTGGCAATAATAAGTGCTTTTTCAGATTTATCAATAGAAAATATTTCATAAGAAATATTTTGCTCACCTAATTTTTTCCCTAAAGCAATAGCTATACATCCTGACCCTGTTCCAATTTCAAAAATGCTTACTGATTTTTTTCCACTTGCGGAAATGTCTTCCAAAACTCTTTCGACAAGTAATTCAGTTTCCTGTCTGGGTATCAATACATTTCTGTCAAGACTTATATCATAACCAAAAAAATTCGTCCTGCCCAGAATATACTGGAGCGGTTCATTACTGATCCTCCTCGAAATTAATTTTCTAAACTCATTTTCCTCAGATGGTTTTACCGGCTTTTCATAATTAACATAAAGATCAAGTCTTTTACTGTTCATGACATAACAAAGAAGTAATTCAGCATTTAACCTGGCATCAATTATATTATTTTCATCAAGATCCGATACAGCTTTTTTTAGTATTTCAAGAACGGTTATAAATTGATTTTTATCCGTAGTATTATTTTCGGTCATTTATAGAACTCAATAAATTTTTGTCTTCATATACTATCCTGCCGCTCAAAATTGTTCTGATTACTTTTGTATTTAAAAGTTCTTTACTGTCAGAATTGAAAATATCTTTTGAGATCACGATCATATCTGCAAATTTTCCTTTCTCTATAGTTCCTTTAATATTTTCTTCAAATGCAGCATAGGCTGGCCAAACTGTGTATGATTTTACAGCTTCAAGTAAACTTATTTTTTGGTCAGTATTATTTCCCTGTATCTTTAATGTGTCAGTTCTTTGTCTTGTAGTAAGATAATATAACTGAACAAACGGATTTATCTGGTGCATTGGAAAATCAGATGCCGATACAAGCATACCTGATGATTTTAATAGTGAATTCCAAAGTCCAATCTTCTTAAGTGTCTCTGCATTTATTAACTCTTCGGTGATCTGTAGATCTGTAATGGTAACATCAGGTCTGACTGAAGGAATTACTTTTAATTCACCAAATCTGGATATATCTTTTGCATCTAACACTTCACAAAATTCAAGAACAGTCCTTGAGTCTGTCAGATTTTTTTCTTTTGAAACACTTTCAATAATATTTAATGAACTGTTTACAGCTTTATCACCAACTGCTTTTATAGAAAACTGAAATTTTTTATCTGCAGCTTTATTAAAAATATTTTTGATCTCATCGTCCGTCAGATACGGAAGACTTTTTTTAGGTTCATTTTTATAATCTTCAAACAAAACCGCTTTTTGATTTATCAATAGCCCGTCATAATCGACTGTAATAGCTCTTACTGTTAAATGATCTTTATAACCGACTTCAATACCTTTATTCAAATAAAGATCGACTAATGATGTTTCTTCTCCAGATAAAACTGCATATACTCTCAAAGGAAATCTATTACCGTCGATCAGCTCCTTGATTATTTCTATTCCTTCCTGCCCTATACTTCTGTCATGTACTTCCGTAATTCCATACTTTAAAATTTCCTGTACACCTGTCTCGACCCGCTTTATCATTTCACTTTTAAGCAGACCCGGCATATTGTCTTTTACAATATTAATTGCATCATTAAAAAGAAGACCCGTAAGTTCTCCATTATCATCAGTAAATATTTCACCATTTCCTGGAGCTTTTGTATCCTTTGTGATAGTCAATACTCTCATCGCTCTGCTGTTTAAAAGTGCAGTGGAAAAAGTACCATTTACAATAAACACATTAAAATTTGGAGCAATCTGATCCAGAAAAGTTTTATCAAATTTTGCATAATCCTCGTCAGTAAATACTGATTCATTATATCCATATCCGCCAATCCATTCTCCTTCAGATGCAATTTTGGTTCGTTCAATGATTAACTGTTTTATCTCATCAAGGCTCTTTGCATATGAGAGATTTATATAATTCAGATTCTTTGAAAACTCAATGATTGAACCCTCCGAATCGGTAAAACCTGGAAGTACAGTTGCACCTTTCAGATCAATAGTTTCTTCAGCTTTATATTTATCAGTCAGCTCTTCTGTAGTCCCTGTTTCCATTATCTTGCCTTCTTTAATGGCAACAGCTTCCACTACTTTATTATCGTTGTTCATTGTATAGATCTTTCCGTTAATATACATTACATCCGGCTTTTCAGAACATCCGCTAAATATCAGCATTGCCGTAAAGATAAGTAAGATTGAAAAGCGATTTATTAATTTTTTCATTTATATAGTTGGTTTTGAATTCAGTAAAACTAACTAAATCAATCAAATAATTAAATACATTACATAACCTCTTTAAAGTAAAGATATTTAACATTGGTATTGCTTAATATAATCTATATACATATTTTTACGCAAATAATTAAATTTTATGAAAAAGAATTTTGCAATGAAAAAGCTTTATTATTCTATCAGTGAAGTAAGTAGAATAATAGAACTTGAGCAATACGTTCTGAGATACTGGGAAACAGAATTTGAATTGCTCAGACCGGCTAAAAATCTTGCCGGAAACAGAGTCTATACAAACAAAGATATCAAACTGATTCTGAACATTAAGAAATTGCTTCGGGAAGAAAAATACACAATCGAAGGTGCAAAACAACATTTAAAAAATTTTTATCAGAAAGAAGAACAGGAAAATACAAGACCGGTTTCACAAACACGTGAAAGTAATTCCGTGAGGAATGGAAGCGAAATGAGCTTGTTTGAGCCCTCAACTTCTGAACCTGAAGAAACCGAAAACATAACTAAAAATCCTAACCTCAAAGATGATCTTATACAGTTAAGATCTTTCTTAACTAATCTCTTAAAAGATATATCCTAACCGCTTTAAAGATAAAGTGCTTATATTCCCAGTAAGCACTTTATCTTTAAAGTGCAGAGTCCTTTAATTCCATTTCACTAAAATTTAAGTTCCGCTCAATTCAATGAATTTATTAATTGCAAAAAAAGATGCTGTAAAAATAATTCTTAATAATCAGTTATTAATAAATTCTGATCTGAATGGATCGAAAGATTCAATTCTAAAAATCATTTCACAGCTTGGTTATATTCAGATAGATACAATATCCGTTACTGAAAGATCTGTAAATCATATAATATGGTCAAGAGCCGGAAAATTTGAAAGGAGTAATATTAATGAATTATTTCTGGAGGGTAAAATATTTGAATACTGGAGTCATGCTGCGGCTATACTTCCCATGACTGATTACAGATATTCCATAATTTTTAAAAATTATTATATTGAGAGATATGGGTCATTTAAAAAAAGTAATAATCGTTTACTGAAATTAGTAAAAGACAGGATAAAATCAGAAGGTCCTCTGATGTCAAGAGATTTTGAAGATAAAAGAACTGGAACTTCAGGTTGGTGGAACAGAAAACCTGCGAAAGAAGCTCTTGAATTCTTATTCTTTTCAGGAGAACTGATGGTTAAAGAACGCACGGGTTTTCAAAAAGTCTATGATCTTACTGAAAGAGTTTTACCTTCAGGCATTGATGATTCAATTCCAACAAAAGAAGAATATCATAAGCATTTAATTTTATCTTCAATCAAAGCAAATGGAATAATTTCCGGAAAAGAAATAGCTTACCTGAAAAGGAATGACAAGAAAGTATTTTCTGAAGTAATAAATGAATTGATAGAAGATAAACAGGTCTGTGAAATCACAATCAATGGAGTAAATGACATTAACTATTTTACTAAACCTGAATTACTGGAACTGAAAATTTCCGACAGGTCAGGATTAAAAATACTATCTCCATTTGATAATCTCATCATTCAAAGAGAAAGAATTAAACAAATTTTTAAATTTGATTTTCTGCTTGAATGTTATTTGCCTCAATCTAAGCGGAAATATGGTTACTTCTCGATGCCTGTACTTTATAACAATGAGTTTTTAGGAAGGATTGATATGAAATCTGACAGAAAAATTAAGACTCTAAAAGTTAATAAATTTTATCCTGAGAATGAAATAAAACTCAGCAACACTCAAATGAAAAAATTAAATTCTCTTTTACAAGAGTATGCAGAATTTACCGGTTGTGAAAAAGTTGAATGGATTTAAAATTCATTGGAATTATTATCTGAAAGATTAATCCGGAATAATTATATATTTTATAATTATTTTTATTTATCCAAATTTTCAAACAAGCTTTTTAAAACCGGATCATGGTCTTCCTGAAATATTTCAAAATTTACTTTATGCTTTATGAAATTTTTAATATTGCTTTTTTCAATAGTTTCAGAAAATGTAACATAACAATCTAATGAATCAATAGCCTTTTGAATATCAGAATCCTCAGTCTCTATCACACAATCAATTTCACTTTCTGTTGAAAAACTAAGTTTAAAAAATTCTGAAACTTCCGAATCCTCTTTTGTCACTGTAATAAACGCTAATCTTTTGAGGAACTTTTGTTCAGTTCTTAACCGGCAAAAAACTGATTTTATTACTCCATGCATTACAAGATGATCCTGAAATCCGCTGATTCCGTGGACAGGATATGAAACGATAACATCAGGTTTGATTTTCATAATCTCATCTTCAACTACTTTTTCAATATCTTCCGGATTCATTTCTTTCATTCCGCTGTCAGGCAGATCCAGAACAGTCATACCGGTTAGTCCTAAGACTTTCTCAACATTTTTCATTTCATTGAATCGCACTTCACCCATTTCCTCAACGGAATAATTATATTTGAACCTCTGTTTCGTAGCACCACCTTTGGTAAGTGTGAGAAGATAGACTTCATGTCCTTCTCTTAATTGCTTTGACATAGCATGAGCAACTCCGAAAGATTCGTCATCAGGATGCGGAAATACATATAATATTTTCATAATAATTTTTAATTAATTTTTGTTTGTAAAATTCAAAATCCAGCTTTCAAAAGCTTTCATATATTTATCTAAATGTTCTAAAGTAGTTTCATCTTTTATTAAAAGATTTTCATCAAATATAGTGCTGCTTTTTCTGATCTGAATAGCAGGTCTGTTCATACATATCATATTAACGGATACTGCAATGTGTCTGAAATGAGCCTGCGCTCCGGCAGTTCCTGAAAGTCCGCCTGAAGCTCCCATAATTGCACAGGGTTTTTCAAATAAAGGTGATACCTTTCTGGAAGCCCAGTCAATTGCATTCTTTATTACACCAGTAACAGAAGCGTTATATTCAGGCAAAACAAATAACAATGCATCAGATTCATCAATTGCAGATTTAAATTTTTCTACTTCGTCCGGAATTCCATTCTTTTCAAGATCATGATTATAAAACGGAATTTTACTTATGTCATAAATTCTAATGTCCATAAATTCTTTTGACAGCTCTTTAGCATTTTTCAAAAGAGCTGTATTAAAAGAATTTTCCCTTAAGCTACCTGATATTCCAATTACTTTTAATTTATTCAATTTTTTATATCATGATAATTATTTAAACTGCATTACATTAATTCATTGGAACTTCAATAAATAATACCTTACTGTTTTCTTTAAAATTAATCTCAAATGAATCTGTGTCTTCTATCCCTACTGCATCTCTTTTGTTTAATATTTCTCCGTCAATTTCAACTTTACCCTCTATTACAAAAAAATAAACACCATTACCTTCAGACTTAACTTCATATTTTAAAGTTACATCTTTATCAGTATCGGAAATTGAGAAAAATGCATTCTGATTGATCCAAAGAATACCATCATTTTTTTCAGGTGACACGACAGTATGTATCTTATTTTTTCTTTCAGAAGGATCAAATACTTTCTGATCATATCTTGGCTCAATATTTTTTACTTTTGGGAAAACCCATATCTGAAGTAAATTCACTTCCTCAGTGTTGGAATTATTAAACTCCGAATGAGTCAATCCGCTGCCTGCAGACATAATTTGAATTTCATTTTGCTTTATTACTTCTTTATTTCCTGTGCTGTCTTCATGAGCGAGTTCTCCTTTCAAAGGAATGGTTACGATCTCCATGTTATCATGTGGATGTTTACCAAAACCCATTTTAGGTTGAACTATATCATCATTCAGAACTCTTAGTGTTCCGAAACGTATTTTCTCCGGATCATAATAGTTTGCAAAACTAAAAGAATGTTTTGCCTTAAGCCAGCCATGATCAGCACTTCCTCTGTCTTCAGATTTGAATATTCTTTTTTTCATTTTTATAATGTAGTTATGTTAAATTTAATTTGAAAATTATCACTTATTAATTTATCCCCCAGGTTTTCAAAAAATTTCCCTGATCTGTACTGTATATCCCATAATGTTCTGTCAATTTCAAAATCAGCAGTCGCTGTCACTATACCATCAGATATTTTGATTACCGCAGGAAATGTAATTTCTTTACTTATCCCTTTGATACTAAGGTCTCCTGTGACATTATACTTATCACCACTGACTTTACTTACTGATGTAATATTAAATTTACCTTTAGGGTGCTTATCTGATGCAAAAAAATCTTCTGACTTTAAATGATTCGTTAGTTTTGTATTTGACTCAGCATCTTCTATATCGAGTACTTTTATCGTAGTAAAATCAATTTCAAAACTTCCCCCTGTAACTTCATTCTCATCAACAAATATTTCGCCATTAGTAATATCAACAGTACCGTTGTGCTCACCTGTAACTTTTTTCCCTACCCACTCTACATTACTCTTCTCTGTAGAAATTTCCTTCTTTTCTCCTTCATTTGTAACAGTCGGTTTGTTTTTCAGATTTGCTGAATTTTCATTTTTCTCAGAATTCTTTTTTGTCATATCTGTTTCTTTTGAATCTGAACATCCTGCTGCAACAAATACTGCTATTAACATCAGGATTACACTTAATGATTTTAATTTTTTCATTTTTTATTTTTTATTTTTTATTTTTTATTTTACTAACCTCTCAGCTTATCTAAAAGATCGTTTAAAATTTTTACTTCTTGTAAATTTAAATGGATATAACTTTTTTCATTATTATTTATTTCACTGTCTAGTTTTTTCAATAGTTCTAATCCTTTTTCACTGATCATTACATCAGCACATCTTTTGTCTTCAAAGTTTATTTTTCTTACTACCAGTTTTTTATCCTCCAGCTTGTCAATAATTCTTGATGCATTTGACATCTTGTCAAGCATCCTGTCTATTATCATATTTACTGTAGATGGATTCGGATGCTGACCTCTGAGAATCCTCAATACATTATACTGCTGTATAGTAAGGTTCTTAACTTTTAGTAACTCATTTGTTTTGAAGTTCATTTTGTTTCCGGTATAAACAAGATTAATTATCAGCTTTGTATACTCAGAGTTAAACTTCTTCTGTTTTATTTCATCTTCTATTTTCATTCATACAAATATATGTATATACATATATTATGTCAATACTAAATTATATGTACATACATAGATTATCTTCTGTTTAAATTTTCTTTCAGAATGATTATCTTTGTTATAAATTTTTTTTAACTAAAGTAATTTTTATATGTATGAATTTAATTTCAGTGAATTAAATTGGCTGATTGGGCAATGGGAAGGAATACAGGGTAATGGTATATATCATGAGGAATGGACTGAGCCGGATAAAGATAAATTGACAGGTAAAGCATATTTTATTAGCAAAGGTGAAATCTCAAATCCGGAAAAGCTTACAATAATATCTCGGGAAGACGGCATTTTTTATATAGCTGATGTCAGTCATAATACTGCTCCGGTAGAATTTAAATTAATAGACATTTCTGAAAATGTTTTAGTCTTTTGTAATCCTTTGCATGATTTTCCTCAAAAGATCACTTATATTAAAAAAGGTGAAAATGATTTAACCGCTATTATTGAAGCTGAAAAAAGTGGTAAGGAAAAAAAGATTGAATTTCAGCTGAAAAAAATTCAATAGAATTTATTATCGATATTTCTAAGGAAGTCAGTATTTAAAAAATCAGCGTTTTAGTTTTGGATCAAAAGCATCTCTCAATCCGTCTCCCAAAAGGTTTACAGCAAAAACTGTAAGCATAATGGCAATCGAAGGAAATACTGCGAGACCCCAGTTTGTACCGACCACTATATATTTGTAACCGTCGAATATCATTTGTCCCCAGCTTGCTGTAGGTGGCTGAACCCCGAGTCCGAGGAAGCTCAGACTTGCTTCGAAAATTATAGCTGATGCCAGACCGACCGTACCTGTTACAATTACTGGTCCCATGCAGTTTGGAAGTATATGTCTGGTTATTACTCTTACGGAATTAAATCCAATAGCTTTTGTCGCTTCCACAAATTCTGTCTCTCTTAGTGAAAAAAACTGACCTCTCACTATCCTTGCAATATCAACCCAACCTGTAAGACCAATGGCAATGAATGCCTGCCAGAGTCCCTTTCCAAGAACAACTGACAACGCTATGATCAGAAGAATAGCCGGAAATGCAAATATCACATTTACAAGCCACATGACTGCAACATCGACTTTCCCTCTGTAAAAGCCTGCAATAGCTCCGAGTATCAGTCCAAGAAAAATGGCTATACTTTCCGAAACGAGACCAACTGTAAGACTTACCCTGCTTCCATAGATCAATCTGCTTAAAACATCCCTGCCAAATCTGTCAGTCCCAAGATAATAAGTTAATGTCTTTGTCCATCCCTCACTTGTTTCCTCAATATCATCCTTATTAACAGTGACTTCATTATCTATAAAATCCATATATACAATCTCGCTTCCTGATTCTCTTATGATTCTTTTTACAGGAATATAAGAAGCTTCATCGGAATCTGTATCTGCATCTTTTTTTACAAAGACTGTTCCTTTAAAATTAATTTCTTTTGCTGAATATTCCAGTATTTGCATATTGGGATTAAATGGTGCAATGAGCGGTGCAGTAAGTGCAATAAAAATAAGAATGCAAAGAGTAACAAGACCTGTCATTGCAAGTTTGTTTCTCTTAAGCCTTTTCCAGGAGTAATGCCAAAGCGATTTGCTTTGCTCCTCCTGCAAGATACTATCTGCTACTACTGCTGTTTCTACTTCCATTTTTTATTAATAATTATAAAGTATAAAATATGAAATAAGAGAAATTTTTATCATGATAATTTTACTTTTGGATCAAGCAATGCATAAACTATATCAACAAAGAAATTAATCACTACAAACACAATTGCACTGAATAATACCGTTCCCTGTATCATTGGAAAATCAAGTTTAAATATTGCATCTATTGCGAGAAGTCCGATTCCCGGCCAGTTAAATATATATTCAATAAAGAATACACCGCCCAGCGTTGCAGCAAGTGATGCACTGATCGTTGTTACAACAGGATTTAATGCATTTCTTAAAGTATGCTTAAATATGACTTTACTACGGCTGAGTCCTTTTGCTTTAGCTGTCCTCACATAATCCTGACTCATTACATCCATCATCGAAGACCTTGTGATTCGGGCTGTTATTGCCATTGGTCTGAGAGCAAGTGTAAGCATTGGTAACACAAGATACTGTGGTCCTTCGTTAATGTATCCTGAAATTGGAAACCACTTCAGCAAATGACCAAATACAAGTGCCATAATCAGACCGAATGCAAATGAAGGAAATGATATTCCTGAAAGAGCAAATATCATTGAGACGTTATCCAGCCAAGTATATTGCTTTACAGCGGAAATAATGCCTATGAGAATGCCAAGAATAGATGAAATGAATAATGCACTTAATGAAAGCAAAGCAGTTGCAGGAAGCTTGTCAAGTATTGTCTGCACTACTTCTCTGTTTGTTGCATATGACCTTCCAAGATCTCCCTGAAAAGCGTTTGACATAAACTTTATGTATTGTACATAGATTGGTTTGTTCAGCCCAAGTTCTTCTCTGACAGATTCAACTGAAGCTACATCAGCTCTCTGTCCAAGCATCATCCTTGCCGGATCACCCGGAATAATATACAGAAGACAAAAAGTTACTGTAAGTACACCTATAATAATAAAAATGGAGTATATGAAATTTCTAATTATAAATGCCGACATATTATTTTAATACTTTTTTTGTAATAACACTAAAATATAAAAAATCCCGAAATCCTGTATTATCGGATTCCGGGATTTTAAAATTATAAATTCAATACTTTTTATTCTTCGGTTACTCTTCTTGCTTTCAGATATGTTCTGGAATAAAAATCATCATCAAGAGAAGCTACAGCAACACCTGTTTTAGAACCTGAATGAGTAAAGTATCCGTTGTCAAGATACATACCGACATGAGTAACTCTGCCTTTTCTCATTGTATCAAAAAACACCAGATCTCCAAATTTAAGATCTGCTCTATCAATCGGCTCTCCAACATTTGACTGCTCAAATGATGTTCTTGGAATAGAAATACCAAGTGCCTGAAAAACTACAGTTTGTATAAAAGCTGAACAATCAATTCCTCTTTTTGAAGTACCACCCCATAAGTATGGTGTGTTAAGATATTCAATGACTTTATACATTACTTCATCTTTATCAAGATTTCCTGAATATTCGGGACTTGCTAAAAATCCTGCTAGACTGCTTGATATTGCTTCGAGATTTTCTTTATTGATTGAGGTTTTTTCAGTTAAACTGCTGGTGGACACAACTTCTTTTGAGTTATTTCCATTAGCATTTTTCCTACTATCCTGATCATTAGCTAATTCTTTAGTACTGGAGCAACCCATCAATATTGTTACTGAAAATATAACTAATAAAACGGGCATTAATTTAAACAGCTTTAATTTAATCATTTACTGATCCTTATTTATTTAATAAAATTTGTTTTAATTGTAGTTCTTCCTTGAAAAAATACTGAACAATTTAGTTACTTGCATTCTATTTATCAAGCCATAAATGTCTAAAGTTGACCCGATGCATAGGATCAAGATAATAGCCTTTTACATACGGCTGAAGGAGAATATAATCTTCTTCATAAAATATCAGCATCATTGGAGCTTGTGAAACTGCTATCTGTTCCGCTTTTAAATATAATTCATATCTTTTATCTTTGTCAGTTGTAGCAATGGCTTTTTCAAAGATCTCATCAAATTCAGGGTTTTGATATCTTGTAGAATTTATCGGGCTTATATCCATTGGATTTTTAGGTACATTTTTTCCATAATATAGATTCAAAAAATTTTCAGGATCAGGATAATCTGCAATCCAAGCTAACCTGTAAAAATCTGCTCTTCCTGCATCTATATTATCCAGATGTTGTGCAAACTGAAGTATATTCAGCTTCATATTGACACCAAGTTCTTTTAGCATGCTTTGAATTGACTCGGCTATCTGAATATTTCTGTCACCACCTGAGTTGATCTGTAAAACAGTTTCTGGAAATCCTTTTCCGTCAGGGTAACCCGCATCGGCCATAAGCTGTTTTGCTTTTTTCAGATCAAACCCGTATCCATTAATTTTTTCTACATCATAATTTGGCATTGAAGGCGGAACAATTCCATATATCGCTCCCATATAACCCTGACCATTCAATACAAACTTTAGAATCTTATCTCTGTCTATAGCATAGTTAAATGCCTGTCTGACTTTTTCATTATTGAAGATTTTACTGGTAGTTAGAAATCCATAAAACTGAATTGATAGAGACGGAACCTTCTGCAAAACAAATTCTGAGAACTCAGGTGTTAGAGTTTTCTCAGGTGTGACAATAGATTTAAAAGATTCATTTGGTACACGATAGCTTTCATCAATATTCTTATTTCTGAATTCAAGAAGCTGCTGAGATGTCTCCTTCAGAAATTTAAACTTTACTCCATCTATATATGGAAGTTGATTTCCATGTTCATCCTTATTCCAGTAATTAGGATTCTTTTTCAAATTAAGCTCAAGGTCTTGCTTCCAGTCAACAAATATGAATGGTCCGGTACCGACCGGATTCTGAAAAAAGTCCTGACCGTATTTTTCCACTGCTTCTTTTGGGACTACATAAGCAAACCCAAGACACATATAATAAATAAAAGGTCCGAAAGGCTTTGTCAATTTCACTTGAAATGTCGAATCATCTTTAACAATATAACCTGAAACACCGGTAAATTTTGGATCCCTGGATTCCTTTACCGCTGCTGAAACTTCCTCATTAAACTCTTCTGCACCTTCCACATAATTTTTATAATAATCAAATCCGAGCGAACCCGATCTCGGATCACAAACTCTGTCAAATGAATATTTTACATCTGCTGCATTGAACTCACGTCCTTTTCCTTCCGGAAAACATGCGTTATCCTGAAACTTTACCCCCTTTCTCAAATGAAATGTATAAAGCATTCCATCCTCAGTGACTTCCCAGCTTTGTGCAAGCTCTGGAACAAGCTCAAGATCCTTATCAAGGTCTACAAGTAAATCATATATCTGATGTGTAACATGATGTGAAACATCGTCATTGACTCTGACCGGGTCCAGACTTCTTACATTTTCAAGTTCATTTATCCTGTAAATGCCGCCGCCTTTTATTCCGCCTTTGAGCTGAACAATGTTATCTTTCTCTTTAGTATTATTACAACCTGAAAATAAAATTACAATGAGTACTGATATTATATATTTCAAATTTTTTATAGTTTTTTTCTTTTTAAAAATTGTCATCACTTTCTGAAAACTTAAACTATTCAATATTTTCAAGCCTGACTAATTTTATATTGGAAGCTCATTTTGAATTTCCATGTATCTCGTATCTCGTATCTCGTATCTCGTATCTCGTAACTCGTAACTCGTATCTCGTAATTTGCAATTTGCAATTAGAATTTTAAATATAATTTTATCGATTTAACCATAGTGTCCTGAAATTCACTCTATGCATCGGATCAAGACCGTATCCGTTTACATAAGGCTGCAAAAGTCTGTAATGCTCATCATAATAAATAAAGATCATTGGTGCTTTATCTACAGCGATCTGTTCTGCCTGATAATAATATTCATATCTTTCTTTCATATCAGATTTAGATATTCCCATTTCATAAAGTTCATCAAATTTTGCATCCTGAAATCTTGTAGAATTTATAGGGCTGATCTGCTTTGAATCCTTTGGCACATTTTTTCCATAAAATAGATTCAGGAAATTTTCAGGATCAGGATAGTCCCCTACCCAGCCGGCTCTGTAAAAATCAGCTCTTCCCGCATCTACATTATCAAGATGCTGAGCGAACTGCATTATATTAAGCTTCATGTTTACACCAATTTCTTTCAGCATATTCTGAATTGATTCAGCGATCTGTATATTTCTGTCTCCGCCTGAATTGATCTGTAAAACTGCTTCAGGAAAACCTTTACCACCCGGATAACCTGCATCAGTCATAAGTTGTTTTGCTTTTTCAAGATTAAAATCATAACCTTTAATTCTTTCTATATCATAATCCGGCATGGAAGGCGGCACGAGACCGTGAAAGGCTCCCATATAACCTTGTCCATTTAAAACGAATTTTAAAATTTTATCTCTGTCTATAGCATAATTAAATGCCTGTCTAACTTTTTCATTATTGAAAACTTTTCCCGTAGTAAGGAAACCATAATATTGTGACCCCATTGATGGAACTGTCTGAAGTCTGAACTTTGCAAAATTTGCTGTAAGAGTTTTTTCTGGAGTTACAACTTCTTTGAAAGATTCATTAGGAATTCTGTAGCATTCGTCCAGATTACCATTCTGAAATTCAAGCATTTGCTGTGACAGCTCTTTTATAAATTTAAACTTTACTCCTTCTAAATATGGAAGCTGATTCCCATTTTTATCCTTTGCCCAGTAATCCGGATTTCTTTTTAAATTCAGCTCAAGATCAGGTTTCCAGTCTACAAAAATAAATGGTCCCGTCCCGACAGGATTTTGGAAATAATCTTTTCCGTAATGTTCTACAGCTTCCTTTGGCACTATATAACAATATGCAAGTGTCACATAATAAATAAACGGACCGAAAGCAGATTTTAATTTTATCTGAAAAGTAGAATCATCTTTTGCAATATAACCGGTAACCTCTTTTATCATTATATCACGTGATTCTTTTCTGGCTAAAGCAATTTCTTCGTAATACTCTTTTGCACCTTCAACATAATTTTTGTAATAGTCATAGCCAAGTGTACCTGCTCTCGGATCACATATTCTCTCAAAGGAATATTTTACATCGGTTGCATTTATTTCCCTGCCCTTACCTTCTGGGAAACACTGATTGTTTTGAAACTTCACTCCATCTCTTAGATGAAAAGTATAGAGAAGTCCGTCTTCAGAGATTTCCCATCTCGTTGCAAGATCTGGCTGAACATGAAGATTTGTATCAAGATCGATAAGAAGATCATAAATCTGATGAGCTACATGATGTGAAACTACATCACTAATACCTGCGGGATCCAGACTTCTAATATTTTCCAGCTCATTTATTTTATAGATACCGCCTCCCTTTATTCCGCCTGGCAGATCTGACATGACAGCCACTTCTTTTTTATCGCAGCCGCTTACAAAAATCATGAGTGCTGCTAATATGATCAGGTAATTTTTTTTCATATAAAATTTTGTTTATTGATTTATTAAATTTCTAAAATGATTTAAACCTGTTAAAAAAAAATTATACTTTATAAGTAATAAAATTGAATTTGAATTATTATGTTTTTTTATCCGACTGAAAATTGCAAGAATTAATACTACATAATAGAAAAACGGCATTTACCATTTTGATAAATAACCGTCTTATTAAAATCTGATTTCAATTTATAAATTAATTCATTTTTCAAAAGTATGCTCTATTATAAATATTACTAAGCTGCTCTTTCTTCATTTGTCTTAGGATAACTCTCAGGATAAAGCAGACAGCTCTGCATATGGTTTTCACTGCCGGCTAATACCGGATGAACAGTAGAGCAGTCACCAAATACTTTTGGACATCTAGGATGAAAATAACAGCCCGATGGAACATTTGACGGCGAAGGAACATCGCCAGTCAAAATAATTCTATTTGATTTATTTCTCGGATCAGGTAATGGAACAGCAGAAAGTAACGCTTGTGAATAAGGATGCCTTGGATCATGATAAAGCTCTTCTCTTTTCGCCATCTCAACAAGCTGTCCTAGATACATTACGCATACCCTGTCTGAAATGTGTTCCACCACTGATAGATCATGTGAAATAAACAGATAAGTAATACCAAACTCAGCCTGAAGGTCTTGAAGTAAATTTAAGATCTGTGACTGAATTGAAACATCAAGTGCTGAAACCGGTTCGTCACATACAATAAAATCTGGTTCTACCGACAAAGCCCTTGCAATTCCAATCCTTTGTCTCTGTCCGCCTGAAAACTCATGAGGATATCTTCGTGCATGAATTTTTCTGAGACCAACAGTGTCAAGTAACTGCTCAACTCTTTTTTCAGCAGCTTCTCCTTCAGCAATCTCATGGAATTTCAAAATCTCATTTAACATTCCGCCGACAGTGATGCGGGGGTTCAGAGAAGAATAAGGATCCTGAAAAATAATCTGCATTTTTTTTCTGTATGTCTTAAGTTCCTGTTCACTGATCTTAGTAATATCTTTTCCCCGGAAAAAAACTTCACCGGCTGTTGGCTCGATCAGTCTCAATATTGTCCTTCCTACTGTTGTCTTTCCGCAGCCGGACTCTCCTACCAATCCGAGTGTCTCACCTTTTTTAATAGTAAATGATACATCATCAACTGCTTTTACATTACCAATTGTTTTTGAAAATACACCTTTCTTTATTGGAAAGTATTTTTTTAAATTCTTTACCTCAATAAGATTTTCTGACATATAAAATAAATGTTAAGATATTGTAATTTTTAGAGATAAATATAATTCATTGAAATTGTAAAAACAATCAAGTTGAATTTCTATATTTTTATTTTTGGTAAAGGCTTTTTAATTTAGTATCAAATTTTGATAAAATACATATTGCCATAAAATATTTTAAAATATGTTTTCATTAATTATTGAAAGAAAGTTGACAAGCAATAATTAAGAAAATTATCCTTATTTTTGACACTATTCTTAATTACAATATCACTAAATTGAATGCTTTCAAATCAAATTATATTTTAACTATTAATGGATTTAATTTCAGATTTTTTTACTAATCTCAAGGACCTGGAAGGACTCATAAGATGGGGCGGGTTGACAGTTCTTATTATTATTATATTTGCTGAGACCGGATTACTTGTTGGATTTTTTCTGCCTGGTGATTCACTTTTAATTACAGCGGGTTTGATTGCTGCACAGGGATATTTGGATATTTATATGTTAAATGTTTCACTTATTCTGGCTGCTATCATTGGAGATCAGGTCGGCTACTGGTTTGGTAAAAAGACCGGTCCAAAAATTTTCAAAAGAGAAAAATCACTTTTCTTTGCAAAAGACCATTTAGTCAAAGCAAAACATTTTTATGAAAAATACGGAGGGAGAGCAATTATATATGCGAGATTTGTTCCATTTGCAAGAACCTTCGCACCGATAGTTGCAGGAGTAGGTGAAATGGATTATAAAAAATTTATATCATTTAATATTTTTGGAGGAATATTCTGGGTGTCATCAATGACTTTACTCGGTTACTTTTTTGGTAATATTCCATTTATAAAAAAGAATTTTGAATTCGTCATTATCGGAGTTATAATTTTATCTATAGTACCTATTATAATTGGATATTTGAGTCACAGAAAAGAAACTAAACTAAAATCTTAAGACAGGGTTACATCATCCGGTTTCTGGTTCAGTTTCTGATTTTGTGAATTCTTTTGCTTTTTTAAAAGTGAGGTTTTCTTTCAGAAAAAAGTAAGCTCCAATCAGTATCAGGCTAAGTAGTCCAAGTAAATGACTAACAGTAGCATATCCAAAAGCAGTCTCACTATTTATTCCATATATATTCACAAGAGTAGCAGTACAGAAGAAATGATATATACCTGCTGAGTTTGCAGGCAAAGGAACTGTTACTGCAAATGTGATCATAGTCAAAACAAGATTTGCATCCAGCAGATTAAGATCCATATCAAATGCCAGAAAGGTCAGATATGTCGAACAGACATAAGAAAACCATAGTAAGACTGTTAGTAAGAATATTTGCAGATAGTATTTCGGGTATTTGATAAAAAGGAATCCATTTATAAGAGATACAAATACTTTTCTAATTTCCGAGTGAAATTTTTCAGGGAGAAATTTCCTTGCTATCTTGTCTATGATCTCTTCAGATCTTTCCAGATTAAAAAGTATCACAATTATAACTATTATAAAAAGAAGTAAAAAAATAAATGTGTATAAAGAAATTGCTTCAAGATTGTAACCTTCAAATGTTGAGGATAATTTTTGTTTGAAATACATTATACAGATCCCGAAAGATACTAACATAGTCAATACATCAAAAACTCTCTCGACAAGTATTGTTCCAAACGCTGATGCCCTAGAAATTTTTTCTTTATTTGCAAGTAATACAGGTCTGTATATTTCTCCTGTTCTCGGGATTATACTGTTCATCATATAGCCGATCATTGTTGATGAAAACAGGTTGTAAATTGGTAAATCCTTTTTCAAAGGATTTAAAAAATATCTCCATCTTAAAGCTCTTATATAACTTCCGATCACTACACCGGTAAATGCTCCGGCAAGAGCATAAAAATAATTTGCACTTTTTAATTTTTCAAACAACTCACTAAAGTCATTCCCTTTGAAGGCAAGATACAGGAAGAAAAAAGTAATAGCAAATAAGACTATTGTCTTTAAATATTTTTTCATTTTGTCGCTCAAATATTTTACTAAATGTAAAATTAAAAAAGTTAAGCAATTATTAAATTGCTTAACTTTATTTTTAATATCTTAATACCAAAAATTGTTATCTTAGATCAATTATTTCAACTCCTTCAGGAGGAGTGAAACTGAATTTAGAAGAATTCACACCTGAATCCAGTGTAATATCTTTTAATGAATAAGTGTTTGTGGACTCGGAAGTAACAATATTTATTTTTCTGATAAAATCTTCTTTTTTATCTATCCAGATTGTTGCACTTTTCACAGAACCACTGTTTCTTGGTGAAAGCTTAATTACATAGCAGTCCACGCCGTTAATATTTTCTTCACCCTGCAGATCCGAATAGAAATTTTCGGGATAATTAAATAAGAATTTATTAGGTGAGAATGTGCTACCGTCATCCTTATAAGTATCTATAACTACTTGTTTTTTCTTTGGAGAATATGACCAGGAAGTCTCGCCATCTGTTATAATAATCTGTCCACCCGCTTCTATTCTGTACTTATTGGTTTTCTTTATATATATAGTACCTGAAGATGAGTTTGCTTTACCACTTTTTCCTTTTCGGGTTTCAGTAAAAGAAGCTTTTGCGTCAGAAATATTTTCATATTTTGACTGTACTTTCTTTATAATCTCCTGAGCATCCTGTGCAAAAGTAAAATTTACAGATATGAAAAAAATAAGAATTAGTATTTTTAATAAAATATTCATTTTGGATTTAATTAGTTGGTAAATTATTAATTTTAATTATGGTTATCAATTTAAATAATTATCCTACTTTTAGAATTGTATTTTTAAAATCATTTCGGACAAACAGGTTAATTATATTAAAACTGATCATTTTAAATCCATTATAACAAAGTTAATATAATTTGTTCCGGAATAATGAAAAATTTATTTTTAAACAGAAAGAATTAATTAATATTTTAACTAATGCCAACCGTTTCTTTTAAAACTTATCAGTTCAAGAGTAACGCTTCCAATGATAACATTCATTTGGGACTTTAAAGGTACTCTTGCTTCATCATCTGAAAACCAACCTGCAAATTCACCGCTAAGACCAAAAACTCCTTCAAAATTGGCTACTCCGTTACATCTGAAAGAATTTAAATCTTCATCAAATACTGGAACAAATATTTCTTCTTTTTGAGAATTAAAATAATAATTGACAGAAGTTTCTGATTCATTCATAAATACTGGAATCATAAAATTATCAGATGAAAATGAATTTAGTCGTGACTTAAAAAACAAAGAAAGACCGTCCTGAAATTTTACATTATTATTGAAAGGTATATTTTTATCAATTTCAATATTCCCCAAATTATTTTTTAAAACGTAAACGTAATTAGAATCATAATGGAACTTATACTCGATCTCTATTTTTCCATCGTCTTTAATTTCTGTAGCCTTGAATCTAATAGTATATAATTCATTTCCATTATAAAGCATTTCAGATTCAAAATTACTGTTCAGATCTACAAATGGAATTCCTTTGTTTGATCTCATTGTACAGGTTGAAGTATAAATTTCATTTGATCCGACAGTTTTCTTTCCAGTGAGTTTTATAGTTACATTTCCGATTTCAATAAACCCATAATTTACAGTGTAATTTAGCTCCTCCCCGACCTGTAAAACTTTTGACTGAGACATTGCAACATTAAATAAAGACAAAGACGAAAATAAAGAAATACACCAAATTAAAATGTTCGAATATTTGTATATTTTATTTATAAATTGAAATTTCACTTTATTGATTTTATTTATTTTAAAAATGGTGGAGGAGTCCATTTAGCTTTTTTGTATTCAATTAATTCAAGCACAACATTTCCAAGAGAAGAATTAAAGTATGCCTTAATCGGAACTCTATAATCATCATCCGAAAGAAGCACTAAAAACTCGCCTTTAAAACCAAACACTCCTGTGAAATCAGATGTTCCTTCCATTTTTATAACTGCTATTTCATAATTCGTTTTTTCTATTTTTATAACTGTCTTATTTACATTGTAAGAATATCTTACTGATGATCCTTCCCCTTCCGAAAAGACTGGGATATTATAATTTTTATTTGTAAACGAATTTAATCTGTATTCATACATCCATGAAAGTTCATCTCTGTATCTGATATGTTCTTTTATTGGAATCTCTTTATCAATTTCAAGATCACCATCAGTTTCTTTTGAATATTTAACCATGTATTTTTTATAATTAAATCTGCAGTCCTGACGTGTAATAGATCTGTTTCTGAAATTAGTTTCATAAAATTTATTTGAGAACAATTCTTCCTCATCTTTTTCTTCTACTTCACTGAATTCCATTTCGGTTTCAAAAATATCATTTACAGTTATGAATGGTACTTCAGGGTAGGTTTTTACTTCAAGTCTGGCATTGTAAAATGTTTTTTTACCAGTCTTTTTTGTGTTAGTAAGGACAAATTTCATGTATCCGAGCTTTATAAATCCGTACGAAATTTCATACTTTAATTCTTCTCCTGTTTCAAAAACATTATCCTGTGAAAAAGCTTCATTCGCAATTATTCCGATTATCAGAATTGCCGAAATGAAGCTTCTTCTTAAGATATTTAAAATCATTTCTGATTTTATTGTTTTAACTTTGCTAACTTGATCGATTCTTCAAATAATGAAACTCCTTTTAAGAATTGTTCATCATTCTCAAGCCATACAATATATATTCCGTTATTTCCCCACAGATCTCTTGCTATCTGCGATTTTATTGAAGTTTTTATAAATTCTAAATCCTTATTATATTCATCCTGATTAAATGTTACATCTTTTTCTGTAGCCATATTTTTAAGGTCAGTCAGCATTACTTCATCTACTATAAATCCGTTTTTAAATTCATCAGCTGTTTTATATTTTGATTCTATATTGCTTCTGTTTGCACCCATATATCTCTCAGTGAAAATATAAAATAAATTTAATCTTCTCAGTTGTACAGAATAATCTGTCAGAGTATCAAGCTTAATTATATAATCAGGAGTTATTCCACCTCCGCCGAATACTTTTCTACCGCCAAAAGTAGTATATTCAGGTCTTGCTGAATCCTGAATGTCATTCGAATGTTCAATGTTATCACCTTCCACATCTGCGTTTGCAGTTTCTTTATAATTGCTTCCATCATAACTTTTTTGTATCAGTCTTCCTGAAGGCGTATAATATCTTGCTGTAGTAACTCTGAAAGCTGAACCATCAGGCAGATCGAATTGTCTCTGCACAAGACCTTTCCCAAAAGTAGTTTCACCAACAATTAATCCTCTGTCCCAATCCTGAACTGCACCGGAAACAATCTCACTGGCAGATGCAGAACCTCCATTAACTAATACGACCAAAGGAATATCATTATACTTTCCGCCTTCTGATACATATTCTTCATTAAAATCCTTTATCCTGCTTTTTGTATAAACTATTTTATTACCTGCAGGAATAAATTCACTTGCCATTTTAAAAGCCTGATCTAGATATCCGCCCGGATCTCCTCTAAGATCGAGTACTACTTTTTTCATACCCTGATTTTTAAGATCACCCATTGCTTTCATGAATTCATCATATGTCGTTGCGGAAAACCTTGATACTTTTACATAACCAACTTCATCATCATACATAAATGATGCATCGACACTATAAATTGGAATTTTATCTCTGGTTATCTCAAACTCCAGCTGATCCGGTAATCCGGCTCTTACTATTGTTACATTTACTTTTGTACCTTTTGGTCCTTTAAGTTTCTTAGGCACATCTTCCCTGGAAATTTCGACGCTGCTAATTCCGTCAATTTTTACGATCTTATCACCTGCCTGAATTCCAAGCTTCTCAGATGGACCGCCGCTGATTGGAGATACAATAGTAAGAGTATCGTTAACAATATCAAACTCAACTCCAATTCCCTCAAAACTTCCCTGGAAATCTTCGTTAACTCTTTTTAGCTGATCGGCTGAAATATAAACAGAATGCGGATCTAGACTTTCAAGCATTCCTTTAATTGCATCTTCTGTTAGTTTTTGTGAATCGACATCATCTACATAATATCTTGATGTTACTTCCAGCGCATCATTGAATTTCTTGACCTGCGAAGAAATTTTATCATCAGAAACAGCATCCTGAATTTTCATCCCTACAAAAATACCAAGTGCTATCAGTATTATTGAAATGGGTAAAATTAATTTTTTACTCATAGTTTAAAATAGAAATTATTTTGATTAATTTAAAAATGATTTTAAATTGATTTGAATTATTTGAAAGTTCTTAATAAAAATACATTATTAAGATATTATAAGAAATACTATTGAATGGTTTATTGTTCCTTATAAATCGAAATTTAATAATATGTATTATTAAGTTTTCAAATGTATTACGTCAGCTTAGCTCATTAAGTTAAAATTAATTTTTTTTATTTTTATTAACAAAGATGGATGATTATATTATTTTGAAATTAATTTTCACTTTATATAAGAATAATATTTTCAAAACCAATTTACTTTTAACTAAACTTTTGATGAATTTTAATATTTTTTTTAATTTGAAAAGATGATTGGTATTTTTATCTAAACTGATATTTTCCATTAATTTAAAATTTGGCACTTACATTTATTCAATTCTAAATAGAAATTATTAAAAATTTAAAAAATAAAACATTCTCATTTAATTGAGAAAACAATAAATATTTATTTTTATAAGTAGGAATTTCGCTGAAACTTTAATACCAATATAGCACTTTTATCTAAAATCAATTAATTTTGTATTGACTTATCGGAATAAAATAATCATTATTACAAAAAAATTTTTATCCGGAGGATAATGAAAATTAGTTTACTGTATTTAACAATTTAAAAGTAAACAAACCCAATTTATGAATAATCTAATGTCAAAAACTATTTTTATAGTTTTGCTTTCTGTTATCCTTTTTCAAGATGGATTTTCTCAAGGAAGTGGTAATAAGTATGCAGGAGAATGGCTCCAAATCGGAGTTGGTGGTAGACCTAAAGGAATGGGAGGAGCATATGTTGCTCTCGTAGATGATGTAACTTCAGGCTACTGGAATCCCGGCGGACTTGCAAAGATAAATTACCCGCAGTTTTCTCTTATGCATGATGCTCAATTCGGTAATCTTGTTAATTATGATTATGGTTCAGTTGGAATTCCATTTGGTGCAAGCTCATCACTTGGATTTTCTATAATCAGAATGGGAATTGATGATATTCAGGATACCCGAAATGCTTTGATCGACCTGAATGGGAACGGCACTCTTGATCCAGGAGAAAGAATTGATGAATCAAGAATTTCCTATTTCAATACCTCAGATTATGCCTTTTACCTCACTTATTCAAAAGTTTCAAATGAACAATTATCCTACGGTGCAAATTTCAAAGTATTGAGAAGAAATCTTGGAGATCAGGGAGCCTGGGGACTTGGATTTGATGTTGGTGTAAAATACAGCCCCTTTAATAATTTTTTCCTCGGTGCTAATTTAATGGATATTACCACTACTTATCTATCATGGTCCACAGGTAAAAATGAAGTAATAACACCAACTGCAAAAATCGGAACAGCTTATCAGGTTGAAGTTTTTAAAGGCACACTTACTCCTGTTGTTGATTTTGACCTTAGATTTGAGAACAGACAGGCAAGTGCTAATGCATATATTGGACCAATGAGTCTTGACATTCACGCGGGTATTGAATATGCTTTTAAAGATGTTGTAGCAATCAGAACTGGTGTAAATGATCTAGGAAATCTTACACTTGGAGCAGGCGTAAAATTACCAAAGATCAACATTGATTATTCATTTGCAAAATTTGACGGACTTGAAGAATTAGGTAACTCACATATAGTTTCACTTGTGTTTACTCTTGAAGAAGAAAAATTTCAGAGAAAATAAATTATAGAGTTTAGTTTATATAAACCTTGTTAATTTAATTTAGCAAGGTTTTTTTTTTATTCAATAAATAAATTATGAAACAATTCGGAATATCAGTTCATGGAGGAGCAGGTACTATTTTGAAATCACTTATGACTCCTGAAAAAGAATCTTCATACAGAAATTCAATCAGTGAATCAATCCGTCAGGGAAGCTACATACTACGTTCCGGTGGTTCGTCTATCGATGCCGTAATAAAAGCAATTACTATACTCGAAGATGATCCAAACTTCAACGCAGGCAAGGGATCTGTTTTTACAAATGAAGGCAAGCACAGCATGGATGCTTCCATTATGAATGGAAATGATCTTTCAGCCGGAAGTGTTGCTTCAATTTGCGGAGTACGAAACCCGATACTTCTTGCAAAAGCTGTATTGGATGATAAAGATCTTGTATTAATTAACGGTAATGGTGCTATAGAATTTGCCAAAGAAAAAGGATTGAAGTTTGAAGATGATGAATATTTTTACAACCAGCACAGATATGATCAGTATCTAAAAGCATTAAAAAAAGGTAAGGCACAGCTCGATCATACAGAGGATGAGATCACAGATAAAAAGTTCGGAACTGTTGGAGCTGTTGCACTTGATACAAACGGGAATCTGGCTGCAGCTACTTCTACCGGAGGAATGACCAATGTTAAATTTGGCAGAATCGGTGATAGTCCAGTTATTGGTGCCGGTACATATGCTAACAATAATACTTGTGCTGTTTCATGTACAGGTGACGGCGAATTTTTTTTAAGAAGTGTCACAGCTTTTGATGTATCTGCTGTCATGGAATACAAGTTACTCACATTGAAAGAAGCCTGTAAAGAAGTCGTTCACAAGAAGTTGATCTCAATAGGCGGTGAAGGCGGTTTGATTGCTATTGATAAAGATTGTAATATAGAAATGGTTTTCAATTCTAAAGGAATGTACAGGGGTTTTTGTAAAAATGACGGAGAATTAGTTGTCAAAATTTATAATGACTGATTATTTAATTTAAAAATCACTTTTATATTTATCAATTTTATATAAATGATAATTTTATTTTTTTAATATTAAATTATCATTCACAAAAAATTTAATAATTTCTAAAAAAACTTCTTTACTCCTTCTTCTAATTCAAAAAAGCAATTACTTTAATATTTATTTTCTCAAGTTTCCTCATTCATATTTGGAATATCACTTTGCTCAATCTTAATCTGATTCAGCTTATCCCTAAATTCATTTACTATCATTATTGCTCTTGGGATATTATCCGGAAGTAAAACTAACAGATCATTTTTCTTTGCTTTCTTTAATGCAAAATTTAATGCTTCTACTTCATTAGTAATTACCTTTACCGGTAAATCAGGTTTTTCACTTTTAATTCCATCCAATACAATTTTGTTTACCTCCCCTTCATTTCTTCCTCTTAAACTTTCATCTTCTCTGATTATAATACTGTTAAACATTTTAGCTGCTGTTTTACCCATATTAAAAATATCTTCATCCCTTCTGTCACCTGTTCCACCAATTACACCAGTTTTATTTTTATTCGAAAGTTTTTCTACAAATTTAGATAAGGCTTCCATACCTGCAGGATTGTGAGCAAAATCTATGAGTACAGTGAAGTTTCCAACTTCAATCAGATTCAGTCTTCCCGGAGTCTGAGTCACTGAAGGCACAAATGAACTTAATCCGAATTTAATATCCTCTATACTTACACCATGTAGTATATAACTTGCAAGAGTTGCTGCAAGTACATTCTGAATCATGAAGGCTGCCTTTCCCTCAAATGTTAATGGGATATTTAAAACTTTCTCAACTCTTAATTTCCAGTGACCTTTCAAAAGAGTAATAAAATTATTTTCATAAACACATGCAATCCCGCCTTTATTTGTATGAGCTTTTACTGCTTCATTATTTTCATCCATACTGAATAAAGCAACGTGACATTCAAGTCTGTCTCTCATATTTAGAACAAGCTTATCATCTGCATTCAATACTGCATAGCCTGTTGGGAATACATTTTCCGCTACAATAGCTTTTACTCTCGACATGTCTTCCAAGGAATCAATATCCTTTAATCCAAGATGATCTGCGGTAACATTCAATACAATTCCAATTTCACATCCATCATATCCTAAACCAGCCCTAAGCAATCCTCCTCTTGCAGTTTCTAAAACAGCTATATCAACTGTCGGATCTCTTAAAACCATTTGAGCAGATACAGGACCTGTATTATCTCCTGCCTGTATTAATCTGTTTCCAATATAAACACCTTCAGTTGTAGTAAATCCTACTGTCTTTCCCACATTCTTTAAAATATGCGAGATAAGTCTTGTAGTAGTTGTCTTTCCGTTTGTACCTGTTACTGCAATTATCGGTATTCTGAATTTTTCACCTGCCGGAAAAAGCATATTCACTACCGGCTCAGCTACGTTTCTTGCAAGTCCTTCAGATGGAGCAAGATGCATCCGGAATCCGGGGGCTGCATTTACTTCTACAATTCCTCCTCCGTTTTCAATTATAGGAGTTGTAATGTCCGGCGCAACTACATCAATACCTGCAATGTCAAGTCCTATAATCTTTGCAATTCTTTCAAACAAAAAAATATTATCCGGATGTACTTCGTCGGTTCTGTCAATTGCTGTTCCGCCTGTAGATATGTTTGCAGTCGATTTCAAAAAACAGATCTCACCTTTTTTCAAAATCGTATCCGGATTCATCCCTTTTAATTCAAGCATCCTTAGAGTCATGTTATCTATCTTGATCTGAGTCAATATCTTTTCGTGACCATATCCTCTTCTTGGATCTTTGTTTACAATTTCAATTAATTCTCTTATACTTTGTTTTCCGTCACCAGTTACTGATGCAGGTGTTCTTTCAGCAACTGCAATTAATTTATTATTAATGACTAAAGCCCTGAAATCATTTCCTGAAAGTGATTTTTCAATTATAACTGATCTGGAATATTTCTGAGCAGAGTGAAAAGCTTTGACTGCATCGTACATGGAATTAATATTTGCTGATATACCCTTTCCGTGATTTGAATCCAGTGGCTTAACTGCAACAGGAAAGCCTATCGACTCTACAGCGTCATGTACATCAGCTTCGTCATAAATCTTAAAACCTTTTGGAACGGGAATTCCCATACTCTCTAAAAGTTTTTTTGATAAGCTCTTATCACTTGCAATGTCAGTAGCTATAAATCCTGTCTTACATGAAACTGTTGCCTGAATAATTTTTTGATAAACTCCATAACCAAGTTGAACCAGCGACTGGTCATTAAGTCTGATATGCGGTATTCCTCTTTGTTCAGCTTCCTCAATTATAGATCCGGTACTTGGTCCAAACCTTACGTCTTCACGGATTTCACGCAGCAACTGAATATTATTAGCAAGCATTTTTTTAAGATCATCCATTGGTACATCTCCTGCAATGGCAAGAAATAAATCTACCGATTTAGCCGCAGTATATAATCCGGCTTTCTCTTCAAGATAACTGAATACAACACTATAAACTCCGGGTGTCTTTGTTTCTCTCGTCCTTCCGAAACCTGTATCCATCCCGGCCAGCGTCTGCATCTCAAGTGCTATATGTTCTATAATATGTCCGGCCCATGTACCTTCATCTACTCTCTGAAGAAATCCTCCGTCATATCCATAACTACAGGTATGTGACTGAAGACTTGGTATTAATTCTTTTAATCTTGTTGGGAAATTTTTAATTTTATCTGAAGGCTTTTCTTCATAATCTTCAATATCTAATTTCATTACTATTAGTTTTTTCCATCTGTTACTCCAGTAATTTGCTCCGCGTAATGCTTTAACCTCAAGTATTTTCATATATTATTAAATTAAAGAAAAAAAGAAAAGAATTTGCTTATTTATAACTAACAGAAATTTGAATCAGGAAGAAAATGATTTTTCAGATCTGAAGGTAATCGCCTACCATCTCTATCGGCTTCCTGTTATTCAGGTCATACCGAACTCCCCTGCTTAGAATGTGAATATTTAGTCCTACTACAGAAAATGGTTCCGATTCTTCTACATCTGCAATTGTATTATAACTTATATTTGATCCGTCTATGATCGTTACTGTTCCTGACCCAAGAATTTCAAGTATCCCATCCTTCCTAATATGTACTGCAGTATTTTCATCTATACCAATTCCCAGATTAGTTGGATTATAAGATACTGCTGTGATTAGCCTGTTTATTCTGCCTCTTTGAGTAAAATGCTGATCGATAATTATATTTTGAAGTATGCCTAATCCGGGGCAAAGTCTTATGGAATCCTTTAGCGGCTGAACTGTCGGTTCACCTCTTACTATCATCGTTGAACTAAATCCGGCTGCCCCGGCGCTCGAACCTCCAATTACAGTTCCGTTCTTAATCCGGATCTTTAACTCTGATAAAAATTTTGTGCCTCCGAGTATAGAACTCAATCTAAGCTGATCACCACCGGTTAAAAAAACACCTGTAATTGAGTCAAGAACTTCTTCGACATTCAGATTTAAAAATTCTTTACTTGAATTGGCTTCAAGCACACTTACTTTTTTTACACCAATCTTTTCAAATATACTTTTGTAAAGTGTTGCTGTAGCAATTGGAAAATCAGAAGGTACAGGTATTACCAGGATTGATGCTGATTTTCCACCGGACATTTCTACAAATTTTCTTAATATATATCTTTCATTAAGTTTATCTTCAGCCCCACCAATAATTAAAACTTCACTACCGATTTCCTCTTTATAATATAAATTATCCAAATATAAGAATTGATTATTTATTAAAATTAAAAAAACTATTTCGAATCTACGATCAAACTTTTTTACAACTCTGCCATTTCTTCAAGATTAAAAAAATCTCCGTATTTAGTGACTGACAGATCTTTAAGTGCAATTCCTGCCTGCTCAGTCGTTGGAGGAATTCCGTGCCACTTATAATTATCTTCCATAAAGGAAACACCCTTCCCCATAAGAGTCTCAGCTATAATTACAGTCGGTTTTCCTTTCATGCTTTTTGCTTTGTCAATAGTCTCAAGGATCTCAGACATATTATGTCCGTCAAGATGAAGAACATTCCAACCGAATGCAATGAATTTGTCCGCGAGCGGCTCAAGCTTCAATACTTTCTCAGTTCTTTCATCGATCTGACAATGATTTCTGTCCACTATCATAGTCAGATTATCTACATTATGGTGTGCAGCTGTCATAACGGCTTCCCATATCTGACCTTCCTGAAGCTCACCATCTCCATTGATACAATAAACATGATTTGGTTTTCCATCCAGTCTCAACCCGAGTGCCATTCCAACTGCAACTGAAAGTCCCTGTCCGAGTGAACCTGAAGCTATCTCTACACCCGGAGCTCCATGTCCTTTCGGAGCTGCAGGATGTCCCTGAAGTCTTCCGTTGATCCTTCTCAATGTTTTCATTTCTTCCAAAGGAAAGAATCCCCTTCTTGCTAAAGTAGCGTACCAAACTGGTGCGATATGTCCGATTGATACAAAGAAATAATCTCTTTCTTCCATCGATATATCACTGTTGTTTATATTAAGTTTATTAAAATATAATGCTGTAAAAATGTCTGCCATTCCGAGCGGTCCGCCAGAATGACCCGTCTGCGAAATTACCAGCATGTTAATAATATCTCTTCTGATCTGTCTCGCCATTTCATCAAGTTCTTCAATAGTATTTAGTGCAGGGTTAGTACTCATTTTAATATATTTTTTTAATTAATAGATTTATTTTATGAACCACCATTCTCTCAATGGTTTTATATGTTTTAAAATTATTACTGTGCATACAGAAATTACCAGTATCAAACAGAAAGCCTGTTCATTATATCCAGTTAATAAAGGATTTATAAAATTTAAAATAAATCCAGGGAAGATAATAAATGCAAGTGGTAATATAAGTAAAGCAATTACTGTACTTACATTAACATTTTTTACAAAAACTTCTGCCAAGAAATATGCAGCAAGCCATATCAAAACGATCAAGAAATCTACAGCAATAAAAACTCCTGCTGCAGTTGATAATCCCCTGCCTCCTTTGAATTTCAGCCATATGGAAAAATTATGTCCGGCTACCAGCAGTGTCAACGGGATAATCATTTCCTCTCTGTTCAATTCACTGTACATTATAAGAAACAAAGATGGAAGCAATCCTTTTAAAAGATCCACAAGCAGGACTATTACCCCGTCAGATTTTGACTGAGTAACATCAAGTGTGTTTCTTGCGCCAATGTTTCCAGAACCCTCTTCTGTTAAATTTTTTTTATACTTTAGTTTGACTAAAATATAAGCGGTTGGTATAGAACCAATCAGATAAAAAACCAGGCAGTATATATAAAACAACTTCTTCTATTTACTTATTTCCAAAACTCTTGCAACTACAATACCAGTCTGCTTTGAATTACCTGTTATATAATCCTGTATATCTGTCGCTGAGATCTCAACTTTTTTATTTTTAAGAGAGGCATGCATCAGATATGTATTACCTCCTTCTTTATAAACAAAACCAGTGTGAGCAATATCAAGCCCATCCAATGAAGAAGTGATTCCGATAATGTCACCGGTCTCAAGCTTATCATAAACAGATGAAATATTTTCTTCAGGTATATAATAAAATTCTCTCATGTTAATATTACTTTCTACATCATACATTTCACCCATGAGTTCATCACTGTTTACAAGCTGCGGATAAGATCCCTGATGTGAAGTCATAAAGTCGATATTTTTTCCCGAATTTATACCGCCGATATCTGCAGTAATGTTTTTCACAATTCCTTTTTGCTCATTATCATATATCCAGTCTGTAAAATAATGAAGGCGTGATGCATATCCGGTATTCTTTCCGTTTCTGTATCTGATAAGTTCGAGCTCTGCTTTGTAGCTTTCAAAGTCAGTTTTACCTGACTGGATCAGTCTTGAAAAGATAAGAGCATTTTCAACAAATGTGACGCAGTCAAGACCTGTAATATAAATTGTAAGCTGTTCGGAATTAGGATTCTCGTCAAGAGTCCCTGCCACATAAGGAGTCCCCATAAATGATTTACCGACTTCAGCTATTACCATATTTAATGGCAGCTCTTGTAAAGATGCATCAAATGATTTCAGCTTCTTCTGGCATTTCATTTTTTCATAATCATCTGCCGGATGTGATGTTATTTTATTAAATGATAATAGAGAAACAAATATCAGTAAAATAATTATGAGTATATTTTTTTTTAACAAGTTCATTTTTTTGAAATTTTTATTAATTTAAACATTATTAAACTTATATTAAATAAAGAAATCTGAATTGAAAAACAATTTGACTCAGCCTGCAAAACTCACATCGCAAAAAGTTAAGTTAAGAAAAGCTGTAAGATCAGATAAAAAAAGTATACTCAATTTAGTTAAAGAGCTTGCGGAATTTGAAAAGCTGACATTCTTAGATGATAAAGCCGGATCAAGGCTTATGAAGGATGCGTTTTCAAAAGATCCGCCTTTCAGGACATTAGTAGCTGAAGCAGATAAAAAAGTGATCGGGTATGCATTCTATTTTTTTACTTACTCATCTTTCTTTGCAAAAAAAACTTTATATCTAGAAGATATATACATTTCAGAAAAATATCGAAACCTTGGCATCGGAAAAAAATATTTCATTGAACTATTAAAGATAGCAAGAAAAAATAAATGCGGCCGTATGGAATGGGTAGTTCTTGACTGGAATGAGAATGCAATTAAATTTTATGAAAAGCTCGGGGCATATGAACTTAAAGAATGGAAAACCTTTAGAAAGATCATCAACTATGATTAAACCATATCTATTTTGGAATTGTCTTTATAACTGGTGATTAGAAATTGAAAATGATCAGAAGAGCATCAGGTGTTAAAATAATTTTAAATTCTTCATAATAAATAAAATTAATTTTAGAGAAATTATATATTGAGTAATATAAATCTGGATATTAACAGCGATGATGATCTGCTCATTGATTCGTTTAAAAACGGTAATCGAAGTGCTTTCAATTTAATTGTCAGAAAGTATCAAAAAAAAATTTACATGACAATAAAAAAAATGGTTCTTGATCACGATGATGCAGATGATATTACTCAGGAAGTGTTTATAAAACTTTACAGATCAATAAAAGATTTTCGAGGGGAATCTAAATTTTTTACTTATTTATACAGGATAGCTATTAACTATTCTCTCAACCATCTGAACCGAAATAAAAAATTACGAATGCGGAATACAGAATTTAATGAAACTAACGACTCACATTCCCGCCTTAACGGACATAATATTCATGAGATCATTGACGAAAAGGAAAGATCAAAAATTCTGAAGAAAGCTATAGAAACTCTTCCAGATCAACAGCGAGCGGTTTTTGTAATGAGGTATTATGACAATATGAGTTATGATGAAATTTCCAAGATCCTGAACAAATCTGTAGGCGGTATGAAAGCAAATTATTTTCATGCTTTAAAAAAGATCGGTACCTGTATCAAAAAAAATAAAATTTTTGAATCTGCACATTTATAAAATATATTATGGATAATAAAACTATTTATACAAAAGAAGAATTACTGGAATCACTTCCTGACTTTGCATCAGGAAATATTTCTGACAATGTACTCTCTGAATCTTTAACTAATATGATCGAAAGTGACAGTGAGTTCAAAGAAGAATTCGAGTCTGTAAAAATGTCTTTACTCTTTCTGGATCAATCAGAAACTGAAAATCCGGATCCTGCTTACTTTAATAATCTCTCTGTCAGGATCAATCAAAGAATTGATAAAGAGCTTTCTGAAAATAAATCTTCAGAGTTTATTGAAAATTTCAGCAGATTATGGAAGTTCATTATTCCGGCTCTGACTGTAATAATTGTCATACTTTATTTTACTTTAAGACAAAGTGACTCAGAAATTATGGTAACAGAATCAGCTAAAGATAAAATAACAAATGACAAAGAACAGAAGAACATTAATCCTGAAAATAAAAATGAACCAGTTACTTCACAGGATAACCTTTTGAATACGCAGCAAGAAAAGAACTCTGTTAAGCAAATTGACAATTCGAAAAATACTACGTTTCATAAATATGATATTAAATCTGTAAAACCTGATTCTGAAAAAAATTACGACCAACTTGTCACTGATACACAAAAAAGTAATGATGGAATTTTCTATGAAGATAATGTTGAAGAAGAATTGAACAATGAATTTTTCATTTCAGGGCTGGTGGATTTTATAGATTCAGATATAGAATCAGAATCAAACGAATCTATTGATATTTTTGAAAATTCAGATCTTGAGATAATAAATTCCGAATCGAGTGAAGATCAGAATCTGCAGAATGAATTCCGTGAACTTACTCCTTCTGAACAGCAGGAGATATTAAATATTTTAAAAAAAACTCAAATATAATCTAATATGAATAACTCTATAAAGTTTTTGTTAATGTTGTTTCTGTTTGTAAGTGTAAATTCTTTTGCTCAAAGAGATTCGGCTAATTTCCGGCAAATGCAGGAACTTGAGTTTGTATTTAAAGAGAAGGTGAAATCTAATCTTGGGATTGATGATGCACAAACTGATAAATTAATTGAACTTCAAAAGGAGAATAAGAAACAATTAAGAGAACTAAGAAAAGAAGAAAAAGAGATATACAAAGAAATAGAAGCTAATCCTGAAGCTGCAGATATAGATTCCAAATTCAGTAAGATCTTTGAGCTTGAAAAAAAGTCTCTTGAAGTTAAAGAAAATTATTTTAATGCTTTAAAAACTTTCCTCTCACCTCAGCAGATTGCAAAGTCGTATATTATAAAAAGAAAATTATATAAAGAATTAAGAAAAGAAATTAATAAAAGAGATAATAAAAACAGGAAGCGAAATAAATAACCAAATTTTATTTCTCTTAAAAAGAGAATGGATTCTTAGATTTTTCAAATAAAGTTATATTTCTTTTTACTGAAGTGTATTAAATAAAATATTTTCATTTCACTTTCAATCTTCATTTCAATCTTCCCAAATGAAAACTATTACTTTTTACTAAGTGATTTACCTACTTAAAACATTCTTCCAGTAAGCCGTCTTATTTCATTGAAATTGGCTCTCTATTTTTTTAGCTTACTGACTTATTTAATTAAATTTGATGTACGAAAATCTTCCCGAAAATATAATTTTACCTGAGCTTGAGTTAGAAATACTTGAATTCTGGAAAGAAAATGACGTTTTCAAGGAAAGCATAAAATCCAGACCTTCGGACAGAACTTTTACATTTTATGAAGGTCCGCCGACTGCAAACGGAACTCCGGGCATTCATCACGTAATTTCCCGCACGGTAAAGGACATGATTTGTCGATATAAAACAATGCGTAACTTCAGAGTTTTCAGAAAAGCAGGTTGGGATACGCAAGGATTACCTGTTGAAGTGGAAGTTGAAAAGAAGCTGGGTATTAAATCAAAAGCTGATATTGAAAAATTCGGAGCTGTAGAATTTAATAATGCATGCAAAGAATCAATATTTACTTATCTAAAAGAGTGGGAAGAAATGACCGAAAGGATCGGATACTGGATCGATCTTAACGATGCTTATGTGACATATCATAATGAATATATTGAATCCGTTTGGTGGGCTTTAAAAAAGTTTTTTGAAAATGGACTTATCTATAAAGGATTCAAGATACTCCCGTTTTGCCCAATTTGTGAATCACCACTATCTTCTCATGAAGTAGCACAGGGATATCAAGATCTTAAAGATCCTTCAGTCTTTGTTAAATTTAAAATCACAGATGGCGAATATAAGGATTCAGATTTTCTTGTCTGGACTACAACTCCATGGACTCTTCCTTCAAATGCTGCATTAGCTGTAAATCCTGATGTTGATTATATTCATATTAAAACTGAAAATGATGAGAAATTTATACTTGCAAAGGAAAGAGCTGAAGTTATTAACGGTGAATATACAATTTTAAAAGAGTTTAACGGCAAAGAACTTGAACATACATCTTACGCCAGACTATTCAATTTTTTTGATAATGAGAAAAAAGCATTTTATGTTACGCTGGGAGATTTTGTTACGACAGAAGATGGAACCGGTATAGTTCATATTGCTCCTTCATATGGAGAAGATGATTATCAGATTGGATTGAAATACGATCTGCCTGTTTTTAAAGCAGTCGAAAAAAACGGATTGTTTATAGATAAAGCCGGTGCATTTAAAAATAAGAATTTCAAAGATGCAGATCTTGATATAATATCAGAGCTGAAATCTAACGGTAGACTTTATAAAAAGGAAATGTTCGTTCATTCTTATCCTCACTGCTGGAGACATAATGTACCATTAATGTACTTTGCCACAGACTCATGGTTTATCAGAACTACTGAGTACAAAGATAAGATGATAAAGTTTAACAACACAATAAACTGGCATCCAAAAACAATTGGTTCAGGCAGATTTGGAAAATGGCTTGAAGAAAATAAAGACTGGGCATTATCCCGAAACAGATTTTGGGGAACGCCGCTTCCGATCTGGTATTATAAAGATGCTGATGGAAATGAACATTACGAATGCATAGGAAGCATCAAAGAGCTCAAAGATAAAGCAATAAATTTTGATGATGTGTATTTGGTGGAAAGTGAAATGGATCTTCACAAACCTTATATAGATGAGATAAAAATTAAAAATAAAGATGGTAATGAAATGAAGAGAGTTCCACAGGTAATAGACTGCTGGTTTGACAGCGGGTCAATGCCTTTTGCTCAGTTTCATTATCCATTTGAGAATGATAATCTTTTTGAGAAAAATTATCCTGCGGATTTTATTGCGGAGGGTCTTGACCAGACACGTGGTTGGTTTTATTCATTACATGCAATAGGTACTTTTCTTTTTGACGAGGTTGCGTATAAGAATCTGATAGTTAACGGAATGATTCTTGACAAGAACGGCAAAAAAATGAGTAAGTCTGTCGGGAATGTTGTGAACCCATTTGAAATGATACAGATCTATGGTGCAGATGTATTGAGATGGTATCTGATATATTCTTCGCCGGTCGGAAACTCAAAATTATTTAATGAAGAGGATCTTAAAGAACTTCAGAATAAATTTTTTGATACTCTTATAAATACTGTCAGATTTTTTATATTGTATTCGAATCTTTCAGATTTTGATCACAAAAAAGATAAAGCTACAAATATTTCTGACAGACCTATAATAGATAAGTGGATAATTTCAAGAATCAATTCTTTAAAAAAGGAATATCTTGAATTGATGGAAGATTATGATGTTACAAGAGCTTCACGGATTTTATTTGATTTTACAAATGATGAATTATCAAACTGGTATATAAGAAGGAACAGAAAAAGGTTAAGAAATCCAGAAAGTGAATCTGACAGATTGTCCGGATATCATACATTATACTATGTGATTATTGAGCTGCTCAAAATGATTTCTCCTGTTTCTCCATTCTTAACAGATAAATTATTTTTGACATTAACTGAATCTGATGATTCTATACATTTATCATATATAGATGATCCTTCTGAAGAATATATAGACAGTCAGCTTGAAGAAGAAATGAATATCGCTCAGAATATTGTATATCTTGTAAGATCTATAAGAGTAAAAAATAATTTACGCATTCGTCAGCCGCTTCAGCAAATATTAGTTCCGGTCCTGAATAAAGACGACAAGAATAAAATATTAAATGTAAAAGATATTATACTTGAGGAAGTAAATGTCAAAGAGCTGAATTTACTTGAAGGAAATTCTGACATTATTGTAAAAAAAGCTAAACCAAATTTTAAATCAATCGGTCCTAAATTTGGAAAAAATGTTAAGATGGTTCAAAAAATAATCAACGAACTTAATAATGATCAGATCTCTGAAATTGAAAAAAATCAATTCATAGAAACCGAAGGTATAAGAATTCAGATTGAGGATATTGAAGTTTTCACTGAAGAAATAGAAGGATGGATCCTGGATACAAAAGATAATATAACTGTAGCTTTAGACATTAAGCTGAATGATGAACTGATAGAAGAAGGAATAGTAAGAGAATTTATTAACAGAGTTCAGAATTTCAGAAGAAATAATGATTTCGATATTAGTGAAAAAGTAGAAGTGTATTTTAATACTTCAGAGTTCATTTCAAATGTCTTGAAAAAGAATCTGACTTATATCAAATCTGAAACACTAAGCAAAAAGATCGAGCTTTCTAACGGTCATGAATATGATTTTACAAAAACGGATATAAACGGAATTTCGTGTGACATCTATATAAAAAAACTTAATTAACAAAATTTAACTATTTATCTTATAATCTAAGGAGTATTAAATTGGCAAAGAAGTTAGCAAAAACCGGAAAGAAAGCATCTCCGGTTAAAAAAAATAAAGATACAATTGGAAAAAAGAATTCCAATAAAACAAGTTCAGTTAAAACTGCATTGAAAAAACCTGTTATAAAGAAGGCAATTGTAAAGAAGGCA
>DAORRV010000008.1:67852-70042 GCA_035443185.1 Ignavibacteria bacterium
AGTTAAAACTGCATTGAAAAAACCTGTTATAAAGAAGGCAATTGTAAAGAAGGCAGTAGTTAAAAAAGCTGTAATAAAAAAGATTGCTGAGAAGAATAGCGGGAATAAAAAACCGGTTACAAAAAAATCAGTTGAATCAAAAAAGAAAGATATTGTAAAGACCGTAAAAAAAGTTATTGCAAAATCCAAAGCCGGACTTAAATCTTTAGGTAAGTCTGTAAGAGTTGAATTGATAAAAAAACCGGTTTTTAAAAACACGAATGAGAAAGTTGTTTTACCTGTAAAACTCAAGAAATACAAACCTAATAAGAAAGTAAAATTTAACTCGACTGAATTAAAACAATTCAGAAAAATTATATTACTTGAAAGAAAAGCTATTCTCGAAAGTGCTAAAGCTAATATGGATTCTTTAGTAGATAAAGATTCCGGTGAATATAAGGGTGATAATCTTACTTATTCTTCTCATATGGCAGAGCAAGGTACTGATGAGATGGAAAGAGAAAAAAATTATCTTTTTGTTCAAAGAGATGAAAAATATCTTGGTTATTTACAGGATGCATTGATGAGAATAGATCAAGGGACATATGGAGTATGTGCAGACTGTAAAGATGAACCTAAAAATTTATGCAAGACTTGCCCGCTGATCGACAGAGAAAGACTTGAGTTAGTACCGATCACACAGCATTGTATTGAATGTAAAAATTTAAGAGGATAGATCTTTTTTGAAAGTATTATTCATTACTTTTTTTATTGTAATTGCTGATCAGGTCACAAAGATCTTGGTTAAAGGGATTTCTATACCTTCACTTGGGATAGAAATAGAAGGTATGCCATATCAATCCTCAAAAAAAGTATTCGGTGATTTGTTTAAGCTTACTTTTATTGAAAATCCAGGAATGGCTTTTGGTTTACAGATCGGTGGAAAATTATTCCTGTCACTTTTCACTATTGCAGCTACTCTTCTTTTAATCTTCTTTCTTTTTAAAAACAGAAAAGAAAATCTTATCTTAAGATTAGCACTGGCTTTTATTCTTGGAGGAGCAATTGGTAATCTTATTGACAGAGTCTTTTACGGAGAGATTTATTCATATGCTCCATATTTTTATGGAAGAGTAGTGGATTTCCTTCATATAGATTTCCCTAATTTCACCATATTTGGAAAAACAATTTACTCCTGGCCAATTTTCAACATCGCAGATATTTCTGTTACTATTGGATTTTTAATGATACTTATTGGATACAAAAAAGCATTTCCTATTCCCCCCGAAACTCTCACCGATACTCCGGATAATGATCAGGGCGAAATTGAGTACAAAGAATACTTTGAAGGAGAATCAATTGATAACTCACAAAACACATTATTTAGAAAGCAACTTAGTAGTGAGAATGAAGAGTTGAATAAAGAATCCAAAATTGAGGAGTCAATAGATATAAATGAAAGTGAATTTATTAATGAACCTAATATAGTTCAGAGTAAAGAAGACACAAGAAAAATCATTATTGATGATTTAGACTTATCGGAAGAAAAAGATGTTGAAGAAAATTCAATTACAGTTCCTTCAGATTCAAAAACAGACACAGACTCAGGAGTTGAATCAATAAATAAAAAAACCGATTAAAAATATATTCAACCGGTTTAAAAGTTTAATTTTATTAAAATAAATTCTACCTTCCTTCAGAATCCAGAGCTTCTTTTTTTGCAAGTAAAACATCTTTTTCCTCTACATGAGCCGGATCAGGAATACAACAATCCACCGGGCAAACGGCTGCACATTGCGGTTCATCATGAAACCCAACACACTCAGTACATTTATCAGGAACTATATAAAAAAATTCACTTGAATAAAATCCTTCTGCACCTGACGGAGCAGTATCATTCTCTCCATGCGTATTACCACTTAAAACCCAATCCACACCACCTTCATAAATAGCAGTATTCGGACATTCAGGCTCACATGCACCACAGTTGATACATTCTGTTGTTATCATTATCGACATTAAAAAAACCTCCTAAGTAATTTAATTTTTAACAAATTAATTAAATAAACTTTCTTATTCAATTTTAAATTTATTGAATAGGATATTTAGAATAAATATTTATTAAGATTCTTTTCAATAAATTCCAACTAAACTGAAGACCTTTTTAGCATTATTTTTTATTTTTCATTTCGATATTAAAAATTGTAAATT
>DAORRV010000009.1:0-3661 GCA_035443185.1 Ignavibacteria bacterium
TTATCCGCCGAGAGCTTGTAAAAGTAAATCCCGCTTGCAAGTCCGCTGCCATCAAATACTGCTTTATAATATCCGGCTTCCCTGTATTCATTTACAAGCGTTTTTACTTCTCTTCCCGAATTGTCAAATACTTTTAATGTAACAAAACCGCTTTCTGAAAGTCTGTAGGAAATATTCGTAACGGGATTGAAAGGATTCGGATAGTTCTGCTGAAGCTCCGTTGATGAAGGAATGCCGATCACTGCTTCGCTTGTCAGCATGAAATATTCATATCCGCCGTTGAAGTCGATCTGCTTCAGACGGTATTTGTATTTTCCTGATGAAAGATTTTTGTCTTCGTATGTATAATTAATTTGCGTGCCGGAATTTCCCGCGCCGTTTACAAAGCCGGCTTTCTTCCACGCTTCCGGACCGGCGGCGTCATTATCCGATCTTTGAATTTCAAATCCGGAATTATTTTGTTCCAGAGAAGTGGACCAGTTAAGTTTTACGGAGTTTAAATTTACGCTCGAAGTAAATGATGCAAGCTCCACAGGCAAAGGACTGTCTCCGTTGAGGAGGATTGCGGCTTTTGAATCACTTGTTTCAAATACAATATCTAAATCTCCGTCATTATCCAAATCAGCAGTAGTGTGTCCTTTTCCATAAAAAGAATTACTTCCTATAAAATAATCTTGGAAATTTCCGGTTCCATCATTTAAATGCGTAAGTAGTGGAGATACTCCAAATATTTGAGCTAATAAATCAATTTTAGTGTCACCGTTAAAATCTCCATCAATTGTAGTACTAAACGCATTTAACATTCCAGCTATAGTAAATAATCCATTACCATTATTTTCAATTATTAGTCCGGGAGAAATTATGTCAATCAACCCGTCATTATTCTTATCAAATAAGTGTGGATCTCCAATATTAGTTACCCAATAAGGTAAACCATTCTCACTGTGAGTAAACAATAGTTCAGGCAAAAATTTACCAGATCCATTATTTTTAAGTAAAGAGTATATTTGACAGAAATCATAACCATTTAAAATACCGCCTCCGGCATTCCCATTTATTAAAACCAAATCTAACATTCCGTTGTTCGTCATATCTTCGATTAAAATTCTTTTATCAAAATCAGGATGAGGGTTGCATGGTAAATTAAAATCAACATTATAAGTTGTGTCAAATAAAAAATTACCGAGTATGTTTTTGGCTATATTAATTTCCTTTGCGCTTTGAGGTGAAAAGTAAGTAACATCAAAAAACCCATTCCCGTCAAGATCACCATAACTGTGAAGGCTACCCGGAAAAGTTGAAGTCTGAGTAAAATCTCCCAGACCGTTATTGCGAAAAAAATAATTTACGTTATTAACAGTTACTAATATGTCTAAGTCTCCGTCATTGTCAAAATCCGCCAGCAAAGTATATCCCGAAATTGGTATTGAAGAATAATATGAAAAATTTGCAGACCCGTCATTTTTATAAACTTTTTCATTGATGAGGAGATCAATATCTCCGTCTGAATCAATATCTCCGGATCGGACATAATCACTATTGGAGTTTATCTCTGACGTTTTAGTAAAAATCCCCGTCCCGCCAAGAGCTTTTACACTGAACGAATACACGAAAGGTGAAATACTTTCATTTAAAATTGTTTTTAATCCTGAAGTAAGAGTAAGGCTTATATTCTCACCGTTCTTAAATTCATTTACAGGATTTATTGTCAGTGTATTTGAAACGGAATTATAATCCAATGATGCTGTCATAAGTCCCGTCTGATATCCGAATATTTTTATATTATCGGAAGTCATTAGTGAACCGTTCATAAGCTGTGCGAAAGTAATGACAATGTCCGATGACTTTACAACACTGTTAGCGTTCATTGGAGGAGATACTGTATTGATAAATTGATTAATTGGATTTGACTTTAGGGAAATCGAAAAGGCGAAAGTAAAAATAAAGATTAAAATTAATTTGTTTGGGATTTTCATATATACTCCGTTATTTTTTTAGTTTAAAATTAAAAAGTTAAATTATTAATTAAGGACTTATTGTCATTACTAAATTTGAAGAATTATTTTCAACAATAGCTGCATCAGACAGATCGACGGTAAAATCTCCGTTAACATCCGAGTTAACATAGCCAGTAACGGAGAAAAAAATGTCATTATCAACTATTACTTCATCTGAAAAATCTATTAAATTATCATTATCCAAATCTCCTGAAAAAATACAATATTCGCTCCCCACATTTACCAGATTTCCTCCATAAGCAGCGGAATATCCGGTAGTAAAATCATAATTAGCATCAACGCCGTTAGAAATTGAAATTGTATTTGCACTCCATGTTTCAAGAGAATTTCTTCCAAATACGACAACATAATAATTCCCCGGCGATACATGCGGAAAAATAAAATTACCCAGAAATGTTACAGAGTCAATTACGGATTTTACTTCGGAAGCTATTCCATAAGGAGAAGCCGAATTTCTTAACTGCGCGGATAAAGTGTCGCGTAAATTATGCTTTCCGGTTCCGGTATTTAAAAAGCCTTCTACCGCACAATTTATATTTACAACTGAAGGAGGTCTCCATTCATTTAATTTATCAATGCTCATTTTAGAAAGATAAATACTATAGTATTTACCATTAATTTCAGAAAATTGTCTAGTGCTATATACGCAGTTTTGGGTAAAATAAAAGGAATGAAGAATTGTACTTTCTGCTGAATAAAAATAAACAGAATCTCCTACTATCGTACCAACAGAATAAATTGTATTAATAGAATCGTGTAAAGCCATAAAAGGTTGTCTGTTATTTGTTCTGTGCCAATCTTCACCATTATCAGACCACATTAATTCAACATCTGATGTATATTCAGGATGAGTATGAGGCCAATTATTATTTTCCCCGCCATTATTTCCAACTCTATACATTCCAACTAAGCCCCACCAGTCTTCCCCGTTTCTGAAAACCTGCATGTAATATGTTTGAGTACGATAATCAGGTGAGGCTGGATTGATATATTCTAGAGTGTCAATTTCAACTATTACATTTGGATTACTCCAATTTAAAGTATTTGGGAAATAAATACTGTTTTTCATTAAAGCTATTTTTCGAACTCCATCACCAAACGAAACACACCCTGATGTGAAACAACATGAAGGTTCAATGTTATAAGGTCTCACATATCCCCAGTATTCATCAGTGTCTTCATTCCAAATAAAAGATTTATCTTCTCCAAGTTCCATTACTTATGTTTTATTTGAAAAATTAAATCCCCCATCAGTTGAAACCATAGAATAAAAAAATGATCTATTTGTACCACTTACAATTCTCCAGTCATTATATCCCATAAACATTTTCATAGAATCTGGATTTAATACTATCGATTCATACATACTGTCCGTAAATACTCTTTGCGTATCAGTCCATGTAATACCGTAATCAGTTGATCGAGCAAGATATCTTTTATCCCAGGAATTGCCATTGAGATAATACATTTTAAAAGTATCTTGCCCTGCATTATCCTCATATATCATAGGCATATAAAGAAAAAATAATCTGTTACCATCGCTGTTATGCGGAATTACGGCTGTTGGATATCTGACGGGATAAGTAAGCTGACTGAAAGAATTTGTAGGGAAGATGAAACTTAAGCAAGCAAGCAAGCAAGCA
>DAORRV010000009.1:3761-59934 GCA_035443185.1 Ignavibacteria bacterium
AAGCAAGCAAGCAAGCAAGCATTTTTAAAGGCAGTAATATGATTCTTCATAACTTCTCCTTTTATTATTTATTGGAACTTATGTATAAGGATTATTGAAAACAAGACTTATTTTTTTGCTGACGGAATTTTTACAAACCGAACCATGTAAGTTACTAAGCAAAAAAAAAAATTATTTTTTGTCGTGGGGAAAGTAAATTCTTGACTTATTTGTTTATAGACGCTTCTCTCACTTAGAGCAACAACGGCAAACAAAGATAAATTTTTTCCCCGGTTTTTGGAGATAAATGTCATAGTGTTTTCCGTTTGCGGACATTCATTTATTTTCAAAACCGGATACATAATACTAAATTGTATTTTCATAATACAAGAATTATATTGACAGAACGAAATTGTTCTTAGTAATCTGACTTATGGAGAAAGGTGGAGGGATTAGGCCCTATGATACCTTGGCAACCGTCTTCCTGAAAACGGGAACGAAAGGTGCCAATTCCTACTCCGGGATTTCCGGAGACAAGATGAGTCGGAGGATTGCAAACATTATATACCAATATAAATTTTGAAATCTCTTCCGGCTATTGCCTGAGGAGATTTTTTTTTTAATCATATAATTATAAGACAACAAGATTTACGAATTTAATAATCAAAAAAATTTGAATGAATGACATTAAAGAAATTTTAAAGAACAGAATACTAGTTCTTGACGGCGCAATGGGAACTATGATACAAAGGCACATACTTGAAGAAGAAGACTTCAGAGGTGAAAGATTCAAAGATCATTCTCATCCGCTGAAAGGCAACAATGATCTTTTGTCTATTACCCGACCGGATATTATAAAAGAGATACATACCGAATATTTCAAAGCAGGTGCAGACATTGCTGAGACAAATACATTCAGCTCGACTACGATCGCACAGGCGGATTATAAACTTGAGCATATTGTATATGAGCTTAACTTTGAATCAGCGAAACTTGCAAAAGAAGTTGCAGATGAATTTACAAAAAATGAGCCCGAAAAACCGAGGTTTGTTGCCGGTTCAATGGGTCCGACAAACAGGACAGCTTCACTTTCACCTGATGTAAATGATCCCGGATTCAGAGCTGTTACTTTTGATCAGCTGATGGAAGCATATTATGAACAGGCAAAAGGACTGATGGACGGAGGAGTCGATATCTTATTAGTTGAAACTATCTTTGATACACTCAATGCCAAGGCAGCTTTGTTTGCCATAGAAAAACTTTTTGAAGATACAGGAAAGAAAATTCCTGTGATGGTGTCAGGTACAATTACTGATGCGAGCGGAAGGACTTTGTCTGGACAGACTGTTGAAGCATTTCTGTATTCAGTAAATCATCTTGAACTTTTAAGTATAGGATTTAATTGTGCACTGGGCGCAAAGCAGCTTCGACCGCACATCTCTACTATCTCAGAAAAATCTGATCTGCTTATCAGCGCTCATCCCAATGCAGGTCTTCCGAATGAGTTCGGCGAATATGATGAAACACCTGAATCAACTGCTAAACAGATAGAAGAGTTTTTAAATGAGGGTCTATTGAATATTGTAGGCGGATGCTGCGGTACAACGCCTGAGCATATTAATGCGATCTATGAAGTCACAAAAAATTTCAAGCCGCGAGTTCCGCCGGTGATCACAGACATTCCTAGATTCAGTGGTCTGGAGCCGCTTGAAGTTTACAAAGGAAGTAATTTTGTGAATGTAGGCGAGCGGACGAATGTTACAGGTTCAGCACAGTTTAAAAAATTAATAATCGATGAAAAATATGAAGACGCACTTGCCATTGCAAGACATCAGGTAGAAGGCGGTGCTCAGGTGATAGATGTGAATATGGATGAAGGTATGCTTGACTCTGAAGAGGTGATGACAAAATTTTTACATCTGATCGGTTCAGAGCCGGACATTGCAAAGCTTCCTATCATGATCGATTCATCTAAGTGGTCTGTCATTGAAGCAGGTTTGAAATGCGTTCAGGGAAAGGCAATTGTCAATTCCATTTCAATGAAAGAAGGTGAAGAGAAGTTCATAGAAAGTGCACGCAAGGTAAGGATGTATGGAGCAGCAGTGATTGTCATGGCATTTGATGAGACTGGTCAGGCAGATTCTTATGAAAGAAAAATTGAGATATGTCAGAGAGCTTATGACATTCTTACAAAGAAGGTCGGCTTCAATCCGTCTGATATTATTTTTGATCCGAATATTTTAACAGTTGCTACTGGAATAGAAGAGCATAATAATTATGCAGTCGATTATATCCAAGCGACAAAATGGATAAAGGAAAATCTGCCCGGTGCTCAGGTGAGCGGTGGTGTGAGTAATATTTCATTTTCATTCAGAGGAAATAATGTAGTGAGGGAAGCTATGCATTCAGCATTTCTGTATCATGCAATCAAAGCAGGTATGGATATGGGAATTGTAAATCCGGGTATGATAGAAGTGTATGAAGAAATTCCAAAAGATCTCCTGGAAAGAGTGGAAGATGTTTTACTTAACAGAAGACCTGATTCAACTGAAAGGCTTGTTGAATTTGCGGAAAATATAAAACATAAAGGGAAAGTTCAGGTCAAAGATGAAACATGGAGAAAGATGGATGTGAAGAAAAGACTTACTCATTCACTTGTCAAAGGAATTGTAGATTACATAGTCGAAGACACAGAAGAGGCGAGGCAAATGTTTGATAAGCCAATTGAAGTGATCGAAGGTCCGCTAATGGACGGAATGAATGTAGTCGGTGATCTTTTTGGTGAGGGGAAAATGTTTTTGCCGCAGGTGGTAAAAAGTGCACGGGTGATGAAAAAAGCTGTAGCATATTTGCTGCCGTATATCGAAGCTGAGAAGACAGTTGATTCAAAACCTAAAGGTAAAATTCTGATGGCAACTGTAAAAGGCGACGTGCATGACATCGGAAAAAATATTGTAGGAGTTGTACTTGGCTGTAATAATTATGATGTCGTTGATCTTGGCGTGATGGTGCCTTGTGAGAAAATACTTGAAGCAGCGAGAAATGAAAAAGCTGATATCATCGGACTTAGCGGACTTATTACTCCGTCTCTTGATGAGATGGTTCACGTTGCAAAGGAGATGGAACGCGAAGGATTTGACATTCCGCTATTGATCGGAGGAGCGACTACATCTAAAGTTCATACAGCGGTAAAGATCGAACAGAATTACAAAAGAGGTCAGACGATCCATGTACTTGACGCTTCGAGGTCAGTGCCTGTTGTCGGAAATTTACTTAATGAAAATAAAGGAGCTTTTGAGTCCGGAATAAAAGATGAATATACAAAACTCCGTGAGCATCATTTGAAAAATAAAGTTCAGAAAAATTATTTAAAATATGAAGATGCAAAGAAAAATAAATTTGAAATAGATTTCAAAAAAGAAGATATAGCTGTACCTGAATTTAAAGGTATAAAAATTTTAAATGATTATCCTCTACAGGAGATCGCTGAATACATAGACTGGACGCCGTTTTTCAGGACGTGGGAGCTGGCGGGGAAATATCCTGAAATTTTAGAAGACAAGGTTGTCGGTGAGCAGGCTGCGAATTTATTTCTGGATGCAAAGAATCTTTTGAATATTATCATCAAAGAAAAAAGACTTACAGCAAATGCAGTATTCGGAATTTTTCCTGCGAATTCTGTCGGTGATGATATTGAAGTTTATACAGATGAAAGTAAAACTGAAGTACTGAAAACAATTCACACTCTTCGACAACAAAATGAAAAAAGTAAAGGTCAGCCGAACTTAGCTTTGTCAGATTTTATAGCTCCAAAAGAATCAGGACTTACAGATTATATTGGTGGGTTTGCAGTTACTGCAGGTATGGGAATAGAAGAATGGATAAAAAAATATAATGAAGATCATGATGATTATAATAAAATTATGATGCAGGCACTGGGAGACAGACTTGCTGAAGCGTTCGCTGAAATGCTGCATAAAAAAGTGAGGACTGAATACTGGGGATATGATAAAAATGAAAAACTTGAAAATGAAGATCTCATTACTGAAAAATACCGAGGCATCAGACCAGCACCGGGCTATCCAGCATGTCCTGATCATACAGAGAAGTGGACGTTGTTTGAATTACTTGATGCAGAAAAAAATACAGGTATAAAACTTACAGAAAGTCTTGCAATGTATCCGGCTTCATCGGTCAGTGGTATGTATTATGCACATCCCGAATCAAAATATTTTGGACTTGGAAAGATCAGCAAAGATCAGGCGGAAGATTATGCAAAGAGAAAGTTGATGACTATTGAGGAAGTAGAGAGATGGTTATCGCCGGTTTTGAATTATGATTAATAATTCTTGTCTCCGCAGAGTCTGGAAATCACGTGACTCTGCGGGTACGTTATAAAATCAAAATTATTTACCTTCAGAACTTTCATCATCCTGATTCATTGTATCTATAGGAATTCCTAATATTTCCTTTGCCCGGTTCAGAGCATCTTCTATATTACCTTTTACATTTTCAATTCCGATTTTTTCTATAAGTCCGGCTTTCTCTGCAGCAAACAAAGGCTGAGCGTGAATACCTGACAGGATCAGCACAGATTTTTTATTCCTGCAATCTTCATAAATATTTTCTATAGTATTGATTCCTGTAGCATCGATTGCTGGAACATTTCTCAATCGTAAGATCAATATTTTGGATTTAGAATGAATTGTCCTTAAAACATCATTGAATTTACCGGCAGCACCGAAAAAGAAAGGACCATTTACTTCATATATCACAACACCATCCGGAATATTTTTGTTTTGAATAGAATTTATTTCAGCATCTTCTGTATCAGAATCATCATTTAACTCTCTGGTAATAATTCCAATGTTAGCTACCTTTGCCATCCGATTCATAAATAAAAATGCCGACAGTATCATCCCGATCTCGATTGCAATAGTTAAGTCAAATAATATTGTCAGAAAAAAAGTAGAGAGGAATACGATCACATCACTTTTAGGCATCTTTAGCTGTGATCTGAATTCTCTCCAGTCGAACATATTATAAGCTACAGCAACAAGAATTGCAGCCAGTACACTAAGCGGCACCATACCGGCATATTTCCCAAAAAAAATTATGACAAGAAAAAGAATTAATGAATGAATAATTCCGGCAACTGGTGTACTACCGCCACTTTTAATATTCGTCACAGTTCTGGCAATTGCACCTGTCACTGGTATTCCTCCAAAAATTGGTGAAGCAATATTTGCCGCACCGTTGGCGATGAGTTCCATATTTGATCGATGCCTTCCTCCGGTCATACCGTCTGTTATAACAGCACTAAGTAAAGATTCAATTGCTGCAAGTATGGCAATTGTAAAAGCCGGCCCAAGTAAAGCATAAACTTTTGTATAAGAGAAAACGGGAAATGAAGGAGATGGTATTGAATTGGAAATTTCACCGAATCTTGAACTTATAGTTTCTACATTAAATCCAAAAAAATGTGTAACCAAAGTTCCAACTACCAGAGCAAGAAATATTGCAGGGATCTTTCTTGTAACATAAGGCAGAAAAATAATTATTAGTAATGTGATCAGTGATATTATAGCAGTATCAGTATTTATTGTATTAAAATTTTGAATATATACAGGGATTTTTTCCAGGAATTCTGCAGGGAGATTTTCAATTTTTAAACCAAATAGATCTTTTAATTCTGTTGTAAATATTATAAGCGCGATTCCGGAAGTAAATCCGGCGATGAGAGGAATTGGTATGAATTTTATAAGATTACCAAGTTTCATAAATCCCATAATTATAAGTATGACACCTGCCATTATTGTAGCTATCATCAAACCGTCAAGTCCGTAGTTGTGAACAATTCCGTAAACAATTACAATAAATGCTCCTGTCGGACCGCCGATCTGAACCCTGCTTCCACCTAATACTGAAATTAAAAATCCACCAATTACAGCAGTAATAAGACCTTTTTCAGGAGATACACCTGAAGCAATACCAAATGCAATTGCCAGAGGAAGTGCAATTATCCCGACAATTATTCCTGCAATGACATCTTTATAAAATTGTTTTTTATTATAAGTTTTTAGAGTTGTAAATAATTTAGGAACTAGCATATCTCAATTTAAATATTTTGGTGAATTTATTAAATGAGTTTATATTTAAATCTAAAAATCAGTTCAAATGAAAAGAAGCTGTAAACCAGATAGGTATAAAAGTTTTATGTGATTGATAATAATAAATAATAACAGAGAAGAAGAAAATACGGATTGAATTTCTGAAACTTTTTATAAAAGAAGGTAAATTCTTATTCCTCAGTGTCTGAAAACAAATTTCCGGTATTGGGGTAAAATAAATTGCTGCTTATTCCGCGGAGTCCGAAAATTAAGTAACTTTGAGGTGACAATAAAATTATTTTTATATCTCTAAAGTCAGAAAAACACTTGACTCAGCCGAAACGGTTAAAATTATTTTACAAGAAGCATTTTTTTTGTAGATGTAAAAAATTCTGTTCCACCTGTAACGGATAATGTATAGTAATATAATCCGCTTGAAAAATTACCTCCGTCAAAATCCACGGAATAACTACCGGCTGTTTTATTTTCATTTACTAAAGTTATCATTTCTTTTCCAAGAGCATTATAAACTTTTATTGATACAAAGTTGGATTTTGAAATCCGGAAATTTATTCTTGTATTTGGATTAAACGGATTTGGATAATTCTGATCAAGGTTATATTCAGATGGAATTTGACTGTTACTATTATTGATTCCAACAGTATTTCCGTATCTCATAAACACTCCTGCATTTCCGGCTGAATATCCAAGTGTTCCGTTTAAAAATTCCATTTGATTGATTCCACCTGAAGTTCCGGCAGATGGTAAAGAATCAAGAGTCCAGACATCTCCAAAATTAGTAGTCTTGAAGCAATAATTACTGGATCCGAAAATTACACTGACCCGGATCACATTTGAACCGTCCTTGATCCCGGACATATACCTGTATCTTTTTACTCCTGTTAAAGGCACATTCAGAGCTGAAGTCCATGTAATTCCTCCGTCAGTTGTTTTTCTCATATCACCTTCGAATGAACCTGCCATTCCGTTATTGGCATCTGTAAATGCGATAGCAGTATAATATAATCCAATGTTTTCACCGGTTCCGGTAATTGGTGTAGAATTCCAGACTCCACCGGCAAATCCTGAAGTTGTATTTATAATTCTTGTTGAGGTTGCATTTGCAACAGGATTTCCGATACCGAGCCATATCTTTGCAGTATCAATCCAGTCCCATGCATTTACTACTCCGTAATCATTTGTTGATAACGGTGAGTTTGGTGAAAGTAACCAGTTGTTTCCCCCGTTAGTTGTATATCTGAACTGATAAGGCTGCCCTGATCCTGTCGGATCCCCGTAGTAAATTCCATAATTTTGATTAAACATTTTTACACCGTTACTAAAACTTCCGGCTAAAGAAAACTGAACAGTCCAGTTAATACCGCCGTTTGAAGTATGATAAATACTACCTGTTTCAGTTCCAACCCAGCAACTGGAAGTATCCAAAGCAGAGATCCCGATTAGACCTGTAACCGGTAATCCTGAATTTCTCAGCATCCAGTTTACACCACCATTTACTGTCTTGTAAAGAACTCCTCCGTTACAGGAAACCCAGATGACATTCTGATCGGCTGCAGAAATTGAGTTTACACTTGGATTACCCGGAATTCTGCTTATAAAAGTCCATTGACTGAAAGCACTGGTAGATACTAACATAAAGATAATCAGGAAAAATTTTTTCATTTGGATTATTATTATAGGAGTAATAAATATTTTCGGATAATATATAATATAATTTTGTCAAGTATAATGTAAATTTATGAATGTGAAAATTGTTTAAAAGAAAATTATAAATGAATAAGTTTTTTTACTCACTATCACAGGCATTGTGCGATCTGCATAATAAAGAAGTGCTGTATTATATGAACTTGGCAAAAATCGAATCAATGATTGTGTTTATATTTCTCAAGTAATAAATAAAAATTGTTTATTACTCCGCAGAGCACGTGACTTTGAGTAAAAGATTATTGACGTGTTATACAAACATTAATTTTTCTGCATCCAGAAACTCCCACCGCTTCTCATTTTGTCAGGTTTGGTCCAACTATTTGAATCTATTTTAGTTTTATTAAAATGTTCCAGAAAGGTCTTATAAGATGAATATAGTGAAGTGTAACTGTTGCTGTTAGCAAGGATAGAGGCAAGTAAATATTGTTCATTATAAAAGGTACCTCTTCCATAATAAACCGATCTGCTGTAATCATAAGGAAGAAAAATATCATGTATCTGCACCACCACACCTTTTTGCAGCATAGGCAGAAGTTTTATAAAAAGATAACTGACATCTGAATCCCTGTTCACAATATGGGTCGTGTCAATAAATAAAATATCATTTTCTTTCAGTGATCTTATCTGATTTGTTACACTCCGGTCAATATCCTGAATTTTATTTTGTATCAATGTAATTTTATTTTCTTTCTCAAGTTTAAGCAAATGCTCTCTCGGATATGGCTCAATTGCAGTAATAATTGTTTTCAAATTTATTATGTCTGTAAACATAGTAGAAAGACATGTGGAATATCCTGCACCGACCTCAATGATTCTTTCGGGTTTGTAATTTTCTATTATCGAACAATAGGCAGCCAGATCAAGTACAGGAAACATTGGGTTTTCCTGCAGCCAGTCAGGAATGATCTTCTCATTAAGTATTCTGTCTAAATTTTCTTTTATAAAAGAAAAATCATACTTTATATTTAAATCCAGAATTTTATCATCTTCTGAGATATCAGTTATATCAATATCTCTGAGATCTGGAACAGGTTCATAAATATCAACCGGGAGTATGCTGTAATTATAATTTTGCTGAAATTCTTTTAGATTTGATATTCTGTCCGGATCATTGAAAGAAAATTTTTTCAGATCAATATTAACTTCTTTTGAATTTTTGCCGAGCAATTTATTTTTTATTTTTTTTAACAATTGTAACAGTAAATTGATGAATCAATATGAAAAACTTTTGAAAGAAATCTTTAATTTTCAGTTGCTTATAAAATATGAATTTTTTCTATAAAAAAATATAGCGATATTATCTTAATAAAATGTTGTCGGAAGAATTTACATTATAATCATTAAGAATAATTTTTATAGAAAATTTTCAGATTACAGTTTTAGTTTTTGATACCAAATATTATACAATGACAATTATTTAAACATTTTCTCTTCATGCAGATTCAAATTTTAAACTATGGATCTGTCAATACCGGATATTAAAATCTTCTGAAGAAATTAAAAAAAATTAAAATATATCTAAATGAAAAAATACAAACTCTATATTGTATTTCTTATAAGTTGTATTTCCTTAATTACTTTTTTACAATATATCCCTTTCAATAAAACCTCATCTTTTTCTGATTTATCAGCAGCACTTATAAATTCTGAAGTAAATTCTGTTAATGGAAACTATGACAGCATTAAAACTAATATTAGTAGTAGCTGCTTTGATCAGGCAGACCATAAAGTTCAATTTATTGAAGTTGAAAAAGATGTAAAGCTTGAAGTATTAGACTGGGGCGGTAAAGGTGAATATCTTGTATTGCTAACAGGTCTAGGAGATAATGCTCATGTGTTTGATAATTTTGCTTATCAGTTCACAGACCTGTATCATGTTATCGGAATTACGCGCAGAGGTTTTGGAAATTCTGATAAACCTGCAACAGGTTATAGTGAGGAAAGAAGAGTCCAGGATTATCTTAATGTACTCGACAGTCTGGGAATACAGTCAGCATTGTTTGCCGGTCATTCGATTGCAGGCGGTGAATTGTCACAGCTTGGGATCTATCATAAAGACCGTGTAAAAAAACTAGTTTATATTGACGCTTCTCCTGATTTCGGACAACATAAATATCTTGATCAGCCACCATCAGTGGATTACAGCGAGGAAGATCTTATGTCAATAGAAAGATTTATTGCTGCAACTACGAGAAAGTTTGGATACCGTGAACCAAACTCTGCTGTCTGCAATGGTTATATTATTGGAAATACTGGAGAAATAGTTGATTTCAGGTCACCGCCTGAAGTCTCCTCTCAGATTATTCAAAGTGCTGAAGATAAAGACTTTACAAAAATTGATATTCCTGTGCTTGCACTTTTTGATGAATTCACTCTTGATTACCGATTTCCCTTTTACTGGTATCTCGATGACAAAAAACAGGAAGAATATTTACAGGCTTGGAAACCACTTGTGAAATGGCAGCAGGATCTGATAAATAGATTCCGGACAGATGTAAAAAATATTAATATAATAATGCTGAAGAATGCATATCATTATATATTTATTAATAAGGAGTCAGATGTAGCAAGAGAGATGAGAAGGTTTTTGATGCAACAATAATCCCTGTCCAATACAAAAATTGAAAGAAATCGATAGAATATTTTAAATTATATATAAACCTGATTCTTTACCAAAGGAATAATTTAAACCTGAATTTTTTATTCAGCACATATTGAAACAGTATTTTCTCAACTGCACAAATTTCCCATGACCATATAGATGAAGAAAATTTGATCCAGATCAATTCTTCTGATAACTTACAGCATTTTGGAAATTTATTGTGGTGTTCAATTTTATTACACTTTAATCTTTAATCTTCTATTTCTGCAAGCTAAAATATCTACCTGTGGAAATTCTGATTCAAACTTATAATAAGGTTCGAAATTAATAAAAATAGATTTAATCAAATATGTTTTATATAAATTTTTATGTACAGAAAATATTTAAGTTATACCCGAATTTTCATTTTTAAAAATTAAACTTCCATCACCATAACTCAAAAACCTGAACCCATTTTCCAAAGCATATTTATAAATTTCCTTCCAGTCATTACCTGCAACTGCTGCAACCAATAGAAGCAATGTCGAATCGGGCTGATGAAAATTTGTAACTAATGCATCAGCTATTTTTAATTTGTAAGAGGGGACTATAATGATCTGAGTCTTACAAATTAATCTGTACAGATTATTCTTTTCCATCCATACAAGAATTGAATTTAAGGATTCTACAGCAGAAAGTTCTGTATCAATCTCATAGGGATCCCATTGTTTAATTTCAATTTCATGAAGTTTTGAATCAGGATTCAGATTCGCTTTCACCCCCATCCAGTAAAGTGATTCTACAGATCTCAGTGAAGTAGTTCCAACTGTTGTGATAATTCCTTTATGTTTAATATCTGAATCTGATCTTAAAAGCTTATTTAAAATTTTTTGAATGGTTTCTTTTTTTATATCGATCCATTCCGAATGCATTTCATGATCATCAAGAATTTCACTTTTCACAGGTTTGAATGTTCCTGCTCCGACATGAAGTGTAACGTAGTCGGTTTCTATTTTTTTAAATTTTAAATTGTTAATTATATTTTGAGAGAAATGTAAACCTGCCGTTGGTGCAGCAACAGAGCCGTCATTTCGGGCATAGACAGTCTGATATCTTTTATCGTCAATTTCCTCACTGTCTCTTTTGAGATAAGGTGGTATTGGCATTTCACCCAAGCTTTCTATTACTTCAGCAAATGTAAGCTCTTCCGGATGCCATTTAAATTCTATTACATAAGAATCAATTTTCTTTTCAATAATTTCAGCACTCAGAGTCAGTACATCTGATCTCAGTTTAAGTACTTTTTCCTTCCACTTATTCATTCTTCCAATCATACATTTCCATTCAACACTTTTTTTATTTGACATTGAAGTTACTGTTTCAGAATTATCCTCAGCAGGCTCAAGACAAAAAATTTCAATCTTTTCATCTTTGGAATTTCTGAAAATAAGTCTGGCATGAATTACTTTTGTGTCATTAAATATCAAAAGTGAATCTGCGGGTAAATACTTATCAATGTTTTTATAAACATCTTGAGAAATCATTCCGTCTCTGTAGATCAGTAATTTACTTTCACCTCTTTCTTTTAAAGGATATCGGGCAATCCGATCATCAGGAAGATAGTAAGAATAGTCTTTTATCTGAATATACTGAGGTTTTGTTTGTGGTTTCATATTGATACTGCAGAAATGATGATTTGAATTTATAAATTACTTTTAAAATGGATCTAAATTTGTTGTTTAAATTATAACTCAATTCAAGTATTTATTTCTTTAATGACAATTTATTTAAAATTTCCATTCCCAAAATATTTAATAGTATCAGCTCCATTCCATAAAAAATATCTTCAACAGGTATTGTCATTATTCTTATTCCTATTATTTCATTTTCATTATAAAAAACCACAGGTGCATCAGGTCCGGTACCGGTTAGGATTCCGTTAATAATAAAAAAGGGAATCAGCAAAATCATAAAAGTAAAATAGAAATTCCCGAGCCAATTCTGTTTTAAAATGAATGTAACCAAGGTCAATACAATTGCCAGACTTAAGAATGTTGTCACAGTATATGCCTTATCAAAATGAATAATTCCTGAGATAAGGAGACCTGTAATTACAATAATTGAGATATATCTGCTTTTATTATTAAAAAATTTTAATGTTAAAAATTTTTTGAAGCAGTAATAGGTAAACGCACATGCATAAGGAATGCAGATGAAGAACAGTATTTCCTCTATGGGTAAATTGAAAATATAAAATCCGGAAATATAATTTTCATTGAACCACCAAATCCCATTAGCTGTAAAGATTACATCCCATATTATGAATATTGCCGAAACAATCAGTAGTGTCGGTAAGAAAAATTTCCATTGTTTGTAAAACAGGATCTTTGGATGAAATGAATAGATAAAAGGAACAAAAATGGCAGCAATATTAATTATCAGATACGTCCATTTCATTTATGATTGTGAAGTATTTTTATAAAATTTTGATGTTACCCATAGCATTCCAAAGCATTCACCATTTTCCTTTTGAAGATGTTTATGATGAATTTTATGTGCTCTTCTTACTGCATTTAAATATCCTGATTCAGATTTCTTTAAAAATTTAAATCTCTGATGAATGAAAATTTCATGGACAAGAAAATATGCCAATCCGTAAAGTGTTATACCAATCCCTGAAAAAAACATAATATCAAATCCATTATTCAAACCAAAATAGATAAGCAGCATACCCGGAATAGCAAATATCAGAAAGAAAAAATCATTTTTTTCAAAAAAACCAGAGCTTTCTTTTGTGTGATGATCTTTATGCAAAGTCCATAAAAACCCATGCATTACAAATTTATGAGTAGCCCATGCAATAAACTCCATAAATGCAAAAGATACAATAACAGTAAATATGTTTATAATAATCATATATTCTTTAATTCGAATTCCGGGATTTTACTCTCCGGAAAAATATTTTTAATAATCTTACTTCTGAAGTTAAAAATTTCAGTGAGTTTTTTCCGTACAATAATTTTCTCCAAATAAGTACCTAAGCTGCCAAAGGGAAGCTGATATTGAATATGATCTTTTACTAATACGCCATTGTTAGTTTCAGAAAATTCATGTTTATGTATCCAGACTTTATATGGACCTGTTAACTGCTCATCTGTAAATGCGAACGGAACATCAACATCTTTTATCAATGATATCCATTTTACGGGAATTCCCAAAACCGGTTTGACACGGTATTCTATTTCCATCCCTTCATAAACTGTATCTTCAGTTTCTGTGATTATCCTGAAGTCAAGTTCAGGTGGAGTTATCTCTGATAAATTTATTGGTGAAGAGAAAAATGTCCAGACTGTTTTTAAATCAGAATGTATAAGCTGTTCTCTTTTTAACTCAAACATTTATATTTAAAATATATTTTATATAAAAAATTAAACTTCACCTGCTAATTTTCTAGCAAACAAATTTATAACCAAACCTGCCTTTACCCCATTGGAAATTCTGATCCTTCGCTTCATTATTTCTTTGGCAGGAAGTCTTTTTATTTTCTTAAAAAGTTTTAAATAATAGAGATAAGCAAGATATACGCCTTTTCTGGAGGAGACAGGTAGTTTACCTATTCCTTCCAGAGCAGTTATTAATTCATTTTCTATATCAGATTCTATTTTCCTTTTATCGTCGTCTGAAAAATTATCAGGGTTAAAATTTGGAAAATAACTTCTGCTCAATTCATTATAATCAGTTTTAAGATCTCTAAGGAAATTAATTTTCTGAAATGCTGATCCGAGTTTCATTGCAAAAGGTTTTAGCTTTTCATACAAACTTTTGTCCTCATAGGTAAAGATTTTCAGACACATTAAGCCAACTACTTCAGCAGATCCTAAAATATAATCGTTTAATTCATCACTGTCGTATGAAACTCTATTGAGATCCATTCTCATGCTGCTCAAAAACTGCTCAATAAGCTCATTTGGAATTTCATATTTTCTGACTGTATCCTGAAATGAATTTAGAATAGGATTTAGGCTGATTTTTTTTTCAATAGCTTCAAAAGTATCATCTGAAAATTTATCAAGTAATTCCTTCTTATCAAAATCATGAAACGAGTCAACAATCTCATCGGCAAATCTTACAAAGCCATAGATATTGTAAACAGGATTTCTTAGATCTTTATGAAGAAATCTGATTCCTGCTGAAAAACTTGTACTGTAAGTTTTAGTTACAAGTTTGCTGCATTCGACCGAAATATTATCAAATAATGTTTTCATTTTATCTAAAAGATTTAATTAATTCATTTGCTGCAATTTTACCTGATAAAATTGCAGGTGGTACGCCCGGACCCGGCACTGTTAATTGTCCTGTGAAAAAAAGATTATTTATTTTTTTACTTCTGATTTTTGGCTTTAAAACTGCTGTTTGTCTTAAGGTATTTGCAAGTCCGTAAGCATTACCTTTATATGCATTATAGTCAGATATAAAATCGGAAATACAATAACTTTTTTTATAATCTATAAATTGTCTTATTTTCTCTGAAGTAAATTTTTCAATCCTGTCCATCATGATATCAAAATACTTCTCACGAATCTTTGTATCATCTTCAAGTCCGGGAGCAATAGGCAAAAGAAGGAATAAATTTTCATGACCTTCAGGGGCAATGGTCTTATCTGATTTAGAAGGACAGCATAAATAGAACAGAGGTTGTGTCGGCCATTTTGGGCTGTCATAAATTTCTTCTGCATGAAGATTCAAATCATTTTGAAAAAATAAATTGTGGTGATTTAGATTTTTAATTTTTTTTGTAATTCCAACATAATATATCAGACAGGACGGAGCGAAAGTTTTTTTATCCCAGTAAGATTCAGAATAATTTCTGAATTCATATTCGAGCAATTTACTTTCTACATGATGATAATCTGCTGAAGCTATGATTGCATCTGTGTTTACATCAACACCATTTACTCTAACCGCCCGGGCTTTATTCTTATTAACAATAATAGAAGATACAGGTGAAGATAAATTTATTGGAATAGAATATTTTTCAGTTACTTTTTTAAATGCATTTATAACATTTCCAAAACCTCCTTCAGGATACCATGTACCAAGCTTTAGACCGGCATAATTCATCAGACTGTAAAGTGCCGGTGTTTTCGATGGCATAGCACCAAGGAACAGAACCGGAAATTCCAGTATTGAAATGATAGCTGGGTGACTGAAATATTTCCTGATATGAGAACTAAAGCTTGAGAACACATCCATTGAAGCTAATCCTTTTAAAAATCTGAAATCAAAATATTCAAACAGAGAATTACCCGGCTTTTGAGCAAGCTTATTCATTCCAAGATTATATTTATATTCTGCTTCATTCATAAATTTTTTCAGTTTCCCTGCACTTCCGGTTTCAAGACTTTCGAATAATTCACATAACTTTTCATAGTCCGACGGAACATCTATCACAAAATCATCTTTGAATATCATTTTAAATGAAGGATCAAGTAGCTTTAGTTTATAAAAATCACTTTGGGAAAATCCAAAATTATTAAAGAAATTTTCGAAAATCTCCGGCATCCAGTACCAGCTTGGCCCCATATCAAATGTATATCCATTCTGAGTTTTAAAACTTCTGGCTCTGCCGCCAATATCATCATTCTTTTCATAAATCTCCACATCTATACCTTCTTTGCCAAGATATGAAGCCGCTGCAAGACCTGAAAATCCTGAACCAATAACTGATGCTTTCATCTGTTGATAAAAATTTGAAAATACTTAAACAATTAATCCCCTTCAATTATTAGATCTTCCGGCTTTAATATACAATTACAGTTTTTAGGAAGTTTAATCCCTTTTATTAGATCCGGTTTACATGAAAAGTGGACACTCTGCTTACTGAAAGATTCGGATAATTCTTTTAAATATTTCTTAAGTTCATTTGTGTCATGATTTGAAACCATAAAGAAGTAAAGGTCTGTGGCACTTGTTAGTCTGACTGATTCTTTTAATGATTCGAGAGGTACATTTGCTCCCAAATAAATAACTTTGATTTTTTTTATACGGAGCAGATAGTACGAAAAAAGCAAACCGATTTCATGATTTTCATATTCAGGAAGAAATAATAACCAGGTTTTTTTTCCTAAAGAGTCCAGCGAAATTGTATCAATGATTGACATTAATTTCATTTTAATAAGCTCAGTCACAAAGTGCTCCTGAGCTGGAGTCACTGTAGCCTGCCTCCATAGAAGTCCTAAACGGTTTAAAAAAGGAAGTAAAATTGAAACATATGTCTTTTCAATTCCAAATTTGATTAATGAGTTTGAGAAAATTTTTTCAAATTTATTCTGATCGAAATTTAAAGAACTTACAATTAATTCATTGATGAAATATTCGTTTAACTCTTCACCTGTATTATTCTGCTTTATTATTTCATCTATAAATCTGGAAATTTCCAATTCTCCCATTTTACTTATTTCTGATATTTTCAAACCGTGCTTTCTCATTGATGAAATATTCAGTAATCGTTTCAGATCATTTTCATCATAATATCTTGTGTTTCCCAGTGTTCGTTTTGGCTTCAGTATATTATAACGCTGTTCCCAGATCCTGATTGTATGCGCTTTTATTCCTGTGTATTTTTCCAGATCAGAAATGAAATATTCAGACATTGATATTTGTTTAAGATTATTTTAAATTACTTAAACAAAATAATAATTACAACACCATAAATTATTATTTTATAAATCGAAAAAACCAGATATACAAAATCTTCATATAATAAATAAATTTATGACAATCAAATTCAATATTAAATATACAGTAATTTTATCTTTCCTTTTTTTAATGATATTCGTATCCGGTAGCTTTTCACAGTCCACTGGTGTAGTTTCCGGAAAGGTAATTGATATAACAAATCAGCAGCCGGTTTCAGATGTATCGGTTTCAGTATTAAAGGATAAGCAGGTAATCGGCGGATCTGTAACTGATGATAAAGGATTTTTTGTGATAACGGAAATCCCTGTAGGTGAATATTCACTCCGATTTAGTCTCACCGGATATTTTACATATTTTATAGACAACATTGTTGTAAACAGCGGTGCACCAGCGGATGTTTTGGCAGAGATTGAAACAGTTACAACTGAAGAGATCGAAGTTACAGAAGAGAGATTCAGAAACCCAAGTGACATTTCAAACTCATTTAAAAATTTAACTTATGAAGAGATCAGACGTGCACCAGGCGGATTTGAAGATATTGGAAGAGTAGTGCAGACTCTGCCCGGAGTTGCTTTTGTGAATGACGGCAGAAATGATCTTATCGTAAGAGGCGGTTCGCCGAGTGAAAATCTTTTTCTGGTGGATAATGCAGTTATACAGAATATAAATCATTTCGGATCACAGGGAGCAACAGGCGGTCCGGTTAGTATAATAAATCTTGAACTTGTCCGTGACGTGAGCTTTGTAACCGGTGGCTTTCCCGCAAAATTTGGCGACAAGCTTTCTTCTGTGCTTGAGCTAAAGCTTAGAGAAGGAAACCGTGACAGATTTCTGAGCAATATAAATCTAAGTGCAACAGGTTTCGGAGCGGTGTTTGAAGGACCGTTAGGAAATGACAAACAGGGATCATGGATCTTTTCAGCAAGAAGAAGTTATCTTGATTTTATTTTTAATGCATCAGGCTTTGGGTTTGTACCGGCCTATTCTTCATTGCAGCTGAAAGGTGTTTATGATTTTAATAATAAAAATTCACTCACAGTAAATGTTTTCGGTAATCTGGATAATGTAACTTTCAATAATGACACGGAAGAAAATATTCAGGACAATGAGACTATTTTAGATAATGATCAAAAGGGTTATGTAAATACTTATGAGTTTAAAACTCTTTTGTCAAAAAAATCTTTTGCTTTATTTAATCTTGGAAGGACATTTAATAATTTCAGTTATGAAGGCAGAGATTCCTCATTCAATCAGATATTTACAAATAATTCAAAAGAAGGTGAGACCACTTTAAAAGCTGAATATTTTTTAACTCCTGAAGCCGAAACGCAGCTTGAGTTTGGAGCTGCATGGAGATTTGTCGATTTTGAAAATCAGATATTTCAGGATGTGGATACAACTTATTATATTTCTGAAACTACGAATGAAAGATATGTTCTGCCTGCTCTTGATATTAATGATGATAATAAAACCAATAAGGCTTATGCATTTGCTCAGGTTACTCAGACATTGTTTGGTAAGGTTAAGCTGAATGCAGGTCTGAGGTATGACTACTTTGGATTCATAAATAGCAAAAATTATATTTCGCCGAGAGCTTCTGTGATCTATCCGTTTTCTGAAAAACTGAATATGAGTTTTGCATATGGAACATATTATCAGTCTCCTTCATATGTCTGGCTGATCGCAAATCCTGCGAACAGGAATTTGGACGACATTCGTGCTGATCATTATATAGCGGGATTGGAATATTTATTCGATGCAGATTTCAGAGTTACAGTAGAAGCTTATTATAAAAATTATTCAGATTATCCTGTCAGTACTTTACGTCCATATATAATTCTAGCAAATACCGGCGGAGATTTTGAACAAACTGATGATTTTGGATTAGAGCCACTTGTGTCAGCAGGTACAGGATATTCAAAAGGAATTGAATTATTTATTCAGAAAGCTTTAACAAATGACTTTTATGGAACGCTGAATCTGTCTTTGTTTGAAGCAAAATATACTGCACTTGACGGTATTGAAAGGACGAGTGACTTTGACAACAGATATATTTTCACTTTAACAGGAGGATACAAATTTGCTGAAAGCTGGGAGGCAGGAGCGAAGTTAAGACTTGCCGGAGGAAGACCTTACACGCCGATAAATCCGAATGACGGAACAAGATTAGTATCTGAATATAATACTGCAAGACTGCCGGATTACAGCAGACTCGATGTAAGAGTTGATAAGAACTGGAATTTTAAAAAATGGACTTTGGTGACTTACATAGATATACAAAATATCCTTAATAAGAAAAACATAACTGCAATCGACTGGAATCAATATACAAATTTAATAGAAGAAAATGAAAGTATCGGAATCCTGCCATCAATTGGAATTAATGTGATGTTTTAGAATACAAAAAATTAATTAAAGGAATTCTTATCGAATTGCATTAAATTAAAGCATTGAACGTTGAACATTTAAAATTGAAAATTAAAAAGTGAGGGTTGGTTTTTTGGAACTACAATGATTTTAGCAAAAGGATTATTTCTAAAAATAATTTTTTGCTATTAGAACTTACATATATTATTGAAATTAGTTTCAACTTATCCTAAAAGAAATTATTCATATCTTCAGAGGTAGTTCATTAAAGGGCATATTTTTATTCCAATAAAAATTGTTACAACTGTTTATTTAATTATAATATATTTGAAATAACAGAAAAGAATATATTATAAACCATAGTGTCCATTCCCAAATACCGAAAACTTTTAATTTGAATTAACAGCAAATATTTTTATCTTATCTTCAAACTAATTCTTATTATTGATATCCTTCGAAAATTTATTATTGATAATTTCTGTGCTTATTGTATTAAGCATTTTAATAATCAAAGTATCTGAAAATTTCGGACTGCCGGCATTGCTGCTGTTTCTTGGTGTTGGAATGCTTGCAGGCTCAGACGGTATTGGAGGTATTTATTTTGAAGATGTAAGTGTGACTCAGTCAGTAGGTATGCTTGCACTTATCTTTATTTTATTCTCAGGCGGACTTGATACAAATATTAAAAATGTATTTCCCGTCAGAAATGAAGCGTTCAGCCTTGCTACGCTTGGTGTGTTAGCTACAACTTTTTTTACAGGATTATTCTGTTACTATGTACTTGGATTTGAACTAATCTATGGACTTCTTATAGGTGCTATAATTTCCTCTACAGATGCTGCTGCTGTATTTTCCATTCTTCGAACAAACAAGATAGGACTGAAGAATAATCTTAAACCTCTACTGGAGTTTGAATCAGGATGCAACGATCCAATGGCTATCTTTCTGACAATGACTATTACAGGGATAATAGTATCAAATGAATTCAATGCAGTCAGTGTTTCTTTAGATCTTTTTAGACAATTTGCATTCGGTGGGATCTTAGGATATGCAGCTGCCAAAGGCCTTGTAAAATTATTCAACAAGATAAATTTAAGTAATGAAGCTTTGTATCCAGTACTTCTTCTGTCTTCAGCAGTATTGATATATTCTTTTACAGTATTTACCGGTGGCAGCGGATATCTCGCTGTATATGTTGCCGGAATTATTATCGGAAACAGCAACATCATTCAGAAAAAATCTTTGTTGAGATTTTTTGACGGGTTAGCATGGCTCGGACAAATAGGAATGTTCCTGACATTAGGGCTGCTTGTAAATCCAAGTGAGCTTTTACTGATAATGGGAACAGGTATTTTGCTTTCATTTTTTTTAATTCTCCTCGGCAGACCAATGAGTGTTTTTATTTCTTTGATGTTTTCAAAATATAAATACAATGAAAAGGCTGCTGTCTCATGGATCGGATTAAGAGGAGCTGTGCCTGTGATACTCGCGACTATTCCTTTATCCGCAGGTCTTGATGATAATCATATTATTTTTAATATTGTGTTTTTTGTAGTATTGTCATCAGTTTTAATTCAGGGCTGGACAATAAAATATATTGCTGATTTTTTTAAAGTTACAGAAAAATCAGATATTGTTTCAATATCACCAATTCAATTTGAAACTTCTAAAAATCTTGATTCTGAACTTATAGATTTCATTGTACCGTTTAATTCACCGATATCAGGACAGACTATAATTGAGCTCGGCCTTCCAAAAGATTGTCTGATAATTTTTATATGCAGAGATGAGATATTTTTTGTACCGGAGGGAAATACTTTTGTTGCCGAAGGAGATATATTGCAGATATTAGTAAGCAAAAAAGAAATAAAAAATGTGATTAAAAAACTTTCGAAAACCGTTTAAATACAAAATGTCAAAGCGGTTTTTAAATTTATATGAAATTTGAATATTATTAGTAAAAGAGCATGTTAAAAAGCAAAGCGATAGATATAATTAAAACTTTTTCTCCTGAAGAATTAAAGAGGTTCGTAAGTTTTGTTTCTTCACCTTACTTTAACAATGTCAAAAGTCTGATACGTCTGAGTGAAGAATTACGAAATTATTATCCTGATTTTTCATCAGAGGATCTGACAGAAGTTTCATTATATGAAAAGGTATATGGGAAAGGCAAATTTAGTTACAGTGTAATGAAAAATCTGATGTCGGACTTGATCCCTCTTTGTGAGAAATTTCTTGTACATGACAGATTAAGAAAAGCTGTTTCAGAAAAAGATGGGAATTCCATTGAACTAATGCAGGAGCTGCGAGAAAGAAATCTGAATAATCATTTTAACAGCAGGAGTAAAAAATTTAGTGAACTTCTGAGAGGACATAAATATGATAACATTGAGCATTTTATAAAATCAAATCAACACGAGATACTAAAATATCAATATCATCTTCAGAAACACAAACACAGTAAACTAATATGGAAAGGTTTTCTCAAAAGATCAGATTTTGACATGTGCAGTATTTTTCATACTCTTTACTTAACAAGTGCAGTACTCATTCATTCGGCTGATCATTTTAAAGGTAATGAAGAAGAAAGCTTATTAGTAAAATTTGTGAGAGAGCTTGATCTTGGATCATTTTTAAAAACTTTTGATCCGAATGATTCAGAAGAATATTTTTTTATAAATCTGTATTCAAAACTTACACTACTGACTCTGGAAGAAAACGAAGACCACAGTGAAGATTATTATTATGATATAAAATCTTCTGTAATAAATAATGTAAAACTATTTTCTCAGGTGGATATATATGATATTCTTAAAAGTCTGAGAAGCTACTGTATTTCTAGAATGAGAATGATGAAAAGTAAATTTATAGATGAACTTTTTGAAATTGATAAATTACTTGTGGAAAAAGTAAACTACAATTCAGCTTATATTAAATGGTACATTGGGGAATTGTTTACAGAAATAGTTCAGCTATGTATTTACAGCAAAAATTATGAATATGCGGAATCGTTTATAGAAAAATTTAAACCACTGCTAAGTACAGATATTGTTGAGTTTGAAACGGGATTTACTAAAGCTTTCCTGTATCTTGAATATGGTGAAACAGATAAAGCTCTTGAATTATTATCTAAAATAAAACCAATTAATAATTCAATGAAATTACTTATAAAAAATTTATATCTAAGAGCTTATTATGAAAAAGGATATTTCGAAGAGGGATTTTCCATGCTGGATGCATTCATACATTTCATTAACAAAGAAGAAAATTTAACGGGAGTCAGAAGCAAACTTTATAATCTAAAATATAATGTATATTTAAAATTATATAAAATGAGAGTATCGCCTGAAAAATATTCAGGGCATGACATTAATAATCTGAGAAAAGAACTTGATAAGTTTTATATTCTGGCTGACAAAGACTGGTATCTGAATAAGCTAAAGGATCTTGAAGATTTAATTGAATAATAATAATAAACTGAAAACATTTAAAGGGAACAAACTCTTCTGAGTGATGTTGATTAAACACTAATAAATAAAGTTTAATTAGCTTTTAAATTATTAATGTGAAAAAGTATGAAATTAAAACTCAGCATTGAAGATCCATGTAATGAAAACTGGGATGAAATGAAAGAAGAATTTAATTCCAGATTTTGCAGTAAATGCAGTAAAAATGTTAAAGACTTTACCCAAATGAAAGAAGAAGAGATCCATCGGTATTTAAAAGAAAATAAAAAAGATAAAATTTGCGGACGATTTTATTCCGAACAATTAGGAATTATTGAATATAATAAATATAAAGAGAATTTTAATACTCATAAACCATCAGTTATTAAAAATCTGACTTTTTATTCTGCAGTAGCTTTAACTTCCGCAGCTATTTCACTCTCATCCTGCAATAATGAACATAGCCACACAGAAAAAATTAAGTTACAGGATAGTAACAATGTAAACAGAGATCTTGATATTCAGAATAGAAAATTGATTGATATTTCTGATAATAAAAATAATTTACAAAAGGAAAAGAAAGAAAAATATGATCTGGAAAATCCAAACAAGGATATGTTGGATAGAGCTGATAGTATAGCAGGAGCAGATAATTTTAAGAAAAATAAAGATAAGAAACCAAAAATAAATGATACAACTATCATAGTAAAGGGAGGCTTAGTAATGGGAGGAATAAGAACAAATGAAGTCAAAGGAGAAAGTACTGTATTGGGAAAATTGAAACTTCAAGAAGAGGATGATATAATTCATCCCTCAAAATTTAAATAGACTTAATTAAAATTAACAATTTTTATTTCAGCGATTACAAAATTACCAATTAAAAAATCCTTTTATTACAAATCTAATTTTGTTAAATTAAACCCTCCAAAAAACGAGAAATGAATCCTGAAACTTTAAGCAAATAATAATTTGAAATTACGTTTAGCATTTATAATTCTAACATTTTCCTTTTTTTCAGGAAATGCATATTCACAACTATTTCCGAAATTTTCACTTGCAGGCGGTCCAACGATCGGCTGGCAGTGGCAAAATGTAGATGATCTGAATGCTCAGATGACAGCTATCGGCGTACCCGGATTTCCGAAAGATGGATTTCTCACTCTTGGAGGCGGTGGATTTGTTGAACTTCCAATAAAAGGACTGGACTGGCTGCGTTTAGGCGGTTATGGTACAGGGTTTACTTATGAAAGAAGTTATACTGATCAGGTAGATAGTCTGAGCAAGACAGTTTATTATTCATTTGGAGCAGGAGGAATTACTTTAGATTATGTACTGCCTGTAACCAAAGCTTTTGATATGACATTTGGTGCTTTCCTGTCAACCGGAAATCTAACAATTCAGGTATATCAAAATACACTAAATTACGGAAACTGGAATGTGATATTTGGTGAAATTGCAGCCGGAGCTCCTTCAGAAAATATATCAAGAAAATTAACTTCCAGATTTTATTCAGTACAGCCTCAGATCGGATTTGGATTATTTATTTCAAAGCTGATATATGCAAAACTCAATGCAGCGTATCTTTTCAGTGCACAGAATCAATGGAAAGCTGACAATGACACTCCTGTTACTAATGTACCTGAAGGTATTAAACCTAACGGGTTCAACATAAACTTTGGACTTAACTTCGGATTATTCACAAAATAAATAAATGAAAAATATTTTAGTCACCGGCGGTGCCGGATTTATTGGAAGCAATTTTATAAAATATGCACTCCTTAATACAGATTTTAATCTTGTAAATTTTGACAAGCTTACTTATGCAGGAAATCTTGAAAACCTTACGGACGTTGAATTCAACGATAGATACAAATTTGTAAAAGGTGATATCTGCGAAAAAACGGAAGTCAAAAAAGCAGTTGAAGAAAATGAAATTGACACTATCATAAACTTTGCAGCAGAGTCACATGTGGACAGAAGCATTCTCGGAGCAAAAGAATTTATAAATACAAACGTAATGGGAACGCATGTTTTGCTTGAAGTTCTCAAAGATAATAAACTTGAGAAATATCTTCAGGTATCGACTGATGAAGTTTACGGTTCACTACCCGAAGATAAAAAAGAAATTCTTTTTACTGAATCTACTCCAATTACAACCAACAGTCCTTATTCAGCAAGTAAAGCATCTGCAGATCTGCTGTGTAACTCATTTCATCATACATTCGGACTGCCGATTCTGATTACAAGATGTTCGAATAATTACGGTCCGTATCAGTTTCCTGAAAAACTTATTCCTCTAATGATTGTGAAGACTTTGAACGGCGAAAAACTTCCTGTCTATGGTGACGGAAAAAATGTACGAGACTGGCTTTATGTGGAAGACCATTGTTCAGCAATTATAAAAGTTCTAACTGATGGAAAAATCGGTGAAGTATATAATATCGGCGGGAATAATGAATGGTATAATATTGATATTGTAAAACTGATATTGAACAGGCTTGGCAAAACAGATGATATGATACAGTATGTTAAGGACAGACCCGGACATGACAGACGATATGCCATTGACTCTACAAAGATCATGACGGAGCTCGGCTGGGAGCCTGCTTATGATTTTGAAAAAGGAATAGCACTTACGATCGACTGGTATATTAAAAATGAAGACTGGTGGGAAAAAGTAATGAGCGGCGAATATCAAAAGTATTACACAGAAAATTACGGAGACAAAGTTTCCTGAATAAATCCCTTTCATAACAAGTATATAATGTAATTAAACCTTTGCGGGAATTCAAAATTGGTTTGAATTTTTTTTTATAATGAGTTATTTTTAACGATATTTTAAAAATTTTATGTCAATAAAAGTAGAAAATCTATCGAAATATTATGGACAGCAGGCTGCAGTAAATAATATTTCATTTGAAATAAACACAGGCGAAATTGTTGGTTTCCTCGGTCCAAACGGAGCAGGAAAATCCACAACAATGAAAATGATCACAACATATCTTACTCCAAATAATGGTAAGATCTGGGTCAATGATTTAGATACAGAGGAAGATTCAATGGGAGTCAGAAGGAAGATCGGTTATCTCCCTGAGCAAAACCCGCTTTATCTCGATATGAACGTAATGGACTATCTTGAATATGCGGCTGAGCTGGAATCCGTGCCAAAGTCTGACATTCCAAAAGCTGTCAAAAAAATGGTTGTGGTCTGCGGATTAGGCGATGTGCAGCATAAAGACATTGGCGAACTTTCAAAAGGATTCAGGCAGAGAGTTGGTCTGGCACAGGCGATGATTCATGATCCGGAAGTTCTGATTCTTGATGAACCTACATCAGGACTTGATCCGAATCAGATAATTGAGATCAGAAATCTAATTAAAAAACTTGGCAAAGAGAAAACTCTCTTACTTTCTACTCACATTATGCAGGAAGTAGAAGCTACATGCGACAGAGTATTGATCATTAATAAAGGAGAGATCGTTGCTGACGGTTCGCCTGATACGCTTCAGGTTAAATTCAAAGGACAGCTTGAGATCACACTTATACTTAAAAAAGATTCAACAAATAAAGATCTTATACTTAAAGCTGTATCTTCAATTAAGAATATTGAAAAAGCAATTTTACTTAAGGAAGAAGAGGACGCTTTGCATTTTAGTCTTACGGGGTTAAAGGGATCGGACGTTCGTGAAGAGATATTTAAAAAAATCGTTTCAATGAATATGGTGATGCTTGGTCTTCATCAGGAAGAAACTTCACTTGAAGATATATTCAGACAATTAACATCTAATTAAACTTTTTGAATTAAGAATTAAGAAATTATTATAAATGAATAATATATTAACAATATTTAAAAAAGAATTAAGGTCATATTTCAATTCACCGGTAGCTTATATTGTACTGGTTGTATTTTTGATAATAACAGGCTGGTTCTTCACAAGTAATCTGTTTCTCAGCGGTGTAGTTTCAATGAGAAATGTTTTTGATATAATTCCTTTCATATTCCTTTTCTTTATCCCTGCAATATCTATGAGGACATTTTCGGAGGAAAAAAAATCAGGTACAATCGAACTGCTTCTGACCAAACCGATCACTGATATGGATATCGTACTTGGAAAATTTTTAGCGACAGTTGCATTAACTACTGTTGCTTTGGCAATCACACTTATCTATGTTTTCAGTCTGACATTTCTCGGACCTATAGATACTGGTGCTATCATTGGAGCTTATATTGGATTACTTTTTATGAGCGGAATTTATGTTAGCATAGGAATCTTTGCATCATCGCTTACTGAAAATCAGGTAGTTGCATTCATAATAAGTTTTCTGATTGTATTCGGATTATTCCTTTTGAATAAAGTGCTGATATTTTTACCGCCTGAGCTCTCGTCTATACTTGAGTACATCAGCGTGGATTATCATTTCAGCAATATCGCAAGGGGAGTCATTGATTCAAGAGACATCATTTATTATCTGAGTGGAATCACGATATTCCTCTTGTTCACACGGACATCTCTCGAGAGCAGAAGATGGTCTTAAATATTTTAAGTTTAAATTTAATTTTGGTTTTTCATAATGAATAAAAAAGACATTTTAATAAAACTCGCAATTGTAATTGGAATAATAATTGTAATTAATGTTATTTCCAAAAGGGTTTTCACAAGAGTAGATATAACAAAAAATAACAGTTACACTTTATCGCCGATCAGTAAAGAAGTAGTATCGACATTAGACGATAATCTTCTGATAAAAGCATACTTCAGTGATAATCTTCCCGCTCCATATAACAATGTCAGAAGACAGGTTCAGGATATTTTGGATGATTACAGATCTTATTCAAAAGGAAACATGAATTATGAATTCCTAAATCCAACATCAAGCGGTGAGGGTGAAGGAAATGAACTCGATCAGGAAGCTCAGAAATTTGGTATTCAGCCGGTTCAGATCCAGGCAATGGATAATGACAAGCTCGAAGTAAAAAGAGCTTATCTTGGATTGGTATTGCTTTATGAAGGAAAACAGGAAGTTATCCCTGTTGTCCAGAATGCTGATAACCTCGAGTATGAATTAACAAGTCTTATTAAAAAAATGATTTCGACCGAGAAGAAAAAAGTTGGATTTCTTACAGGTCACGGAGAGACAGAGCTTAGTAAACTTGCACAGATCAATGCTGCTCTAAGTGCTCAGTATGAAGTCACATCTGTAAATCTGAATGAATCTGTATCTCTTGATCCTGAAATGAAAGTACTTATAGTTATGGCACCAAGTGCTCCGTTTTCAGAAAGTGATAAGTATAAGTTAGACCAGTTTGTTATGAACGGAGGGAATGTTGCATTTCTTATGAACAGGATCGTACCGAATTTTCAGCAGCAGCAGATGGTGATCGGAAATGAAGTTACAAATAATATAGAAGATCTTTTATTAAATTATGGTATCCGGATCAATACAGATCTGGTAAGGGATCTGCAGTGCTCACCTGTACAGGTTCAGTCTGCAATTGGTTTCCCAATCTCAGTCAATTATCCGTTCTTCCCTGTGATCACTGACATTGCCCGCGATAATCCGGCATTTAAAAATATTAAAAGTGTCGTACTCACATATTCCAGTACTATCGATACAGGAATAGCAGCAGGAAAAAATCTTAAGATAAATCCTTTACTTGTAACATCAGATAAATCAGGTCTCGTAGTGGATTTCTTTTTTCTGAATCTTGAACAGTTTCAGAATATGACCAAACAGTCTGCTGATACTATGTTCGATAAGAGAGGTTTCCTTGTTGGTGCCACATATGAAGGTCAGTATAAAAGTTTTTATGAAGGAAAGGAAATGCCGTCTGACACATTATCGGGATGGGTACCACTTTCAGGGGAACGTCTGAATCAAAGTCGAAGCAACAGTAAGATCATAGCTATCGGTGACGGTGATTTTGCAAATGAGGAAAACAAACCACCAAGAGAAAACATTGTCTTTTTTATTAATATGGTAGATTATCTTATGGATGATGTTGGTTTAGCTGAGATCAGAACTAAAATGTCTTCAGAATCTCCGATCGAAGAAACTTCTGAAGAAACGAAAAAGTTTTTGAAATATTTTAATCTGATATTTCCGCCTGCTCTAATACTTTTAATAGGTTTATATAAATGGAATCAGAGAAAGCAAAAGAAAAAGAATTTACAAAAATCTTAATCATATTTAACACATATATTTTAAATGAAAAGTAGTAAAACATATTTATATCTCGGAATATTTGCTGCGTTACTAGTAGCAGCATATTTTATAACTACAGACAGGGGAGAAAAAACATCCAGTTATAAACTGACAGAACAAAAATTATTTGAGCTGGATTCTGTGAAAGCTGACAGGATAGAGATCTTGAATAATGGAAATAAAGTCGTGCTTTCTAAAGCTACCGGTGAATGGAGGTTATTAGAACCTAAAGACTACAGAGTAGTTTCAGCGAATGTAGAAAATGCAGTCTCAAATCTTTCAAGTATGAAATTAGAAAGTATAGTTTCTAAAAATCCTGAGAAAAAAGTAGCGTATGGTTTTGATGAGCCAAATGTTACAACGATCACAGTATTTGAATCGGGAAACAAAATATCAGAATTTCTTGTAGGTAATGCAGCTTCCACAACCGCATCATTCGTAAAGAAAACAGACTCGGATGTTATATATCTTGCAGAGAGTTTTTTAAGAGATAATTTTGTAAAGCCTAATAATAATGATTGGCTTGATAAGAGTATTATCTCCATTCCTAAACCTGCGATCAATTCTGTAGAGATCATAATGCCCGGTGAAAGTTTTACCGTTGCAAGGGATACTTCAGGAAATTACATGATCGGCAATGAACCGGTGGGAAAGAGTTTTGACGGTTATCTTAATCTGTTCGAAAGACTTCAGACTACAGATTTCAGTGATACAACATTAACCGAGGAATCAAATTTTACCAATAAAATAATCATCGATGCCGGAAATAAAACCGAATTGAATCTGCTGAAATTAGATACTCAGCCGGTAAAATATTTGTTGATGATACCGGGTGATAAGCAAATTTATGAGTTAGAAGAAGGATATGCAAATAATCTTTTGAAAACAAAAAAAGATCTGTTACAGTAACTTTTTTTTCTTTGTAAAAACTTGAATATCTTTTTAATAATTTTACTGCTAATTTAACGTATGCTGAATTTAGTCGGAATAATAGTTACGAGTTACCTTGTCGGTTCAATTCCGTTTGCATTAATAGTAGGAAAACTTTTCAAAAAGATCGACATAAGAAATTACGGAAGCGGTAATCTTGGTTCTACGAATGCATTCAGAGTTCTTGGAGTTCCACTCGGAATAATTGTCCAGTTGCTTGATATTTCTAAAGGACTGTTTGCAGTTTTGGTAGTAACTAGATTATTTTACCCTGACCTGCCTTTTGAAAATTACACACCTTTTGAAGATATAACCGTTTTAAAAATAATTTCCGGTATCAGTGCTGTTCTTGGACATACATTCTCTGTTTTTGTAAAATTCAAAGGCGGAAAGGGTATAAATACTGCACTTGGAATGCTTATCTCACTTGCACCAGTTGAAGTGGGAGTAAGCGTTGGGTTTTTTATTGTAACACTTTTATTCTCAGGATATGTGTCACTTGGTTCTATAGTTGCTTCATCAGTATTTCCCGTTACTATGTTTGTCAGGGAAAACTTTTTCAAAGTAGACATTTACGGATACAACACCTTAATATTTTTCAGCATAGGAATTTCATTGTTACTGATCTATAATCACAGAGAAAATATTAAAAGACTTTTATACGGAAACGAAAACAGATTTGATAAGCTTTGGCTGATCAGGATATTCAAAATCAAAGCTCCTTTCTCTTAAAAATAAAATCATGAAGATCGCTGTACTTGGTGCCGGCGGCTGGGGATCTGCCCTTGCCATTCTTCTGAATCAAAACGGAAATAAAGTTACTCTCTGGGAATTTAATCCAAAATATGCTGAGACATTATCTCTGCACAGAGAAAATTTTTATTACCTGCCTGGAATTAAAATTCCGAAAACCATTGATATTACAAATGATCTGGAATATGCTGTAAAAGACAAATCCCTTGTTGTAATTTCCACCCCGACACAATTTATCAGAAATAGTCTAAGCCGATTAAAAAATTTTGATTTTAAAGACAGTCTTTTAGTCAGTGTTTCAAAAGGAATTGAGATCTCTTCAAATTTTCTGGTTTCTGATATACTAACAGATATTTTTGGTGGGATAAAAAGAGAAAATATTCTTTGTCTGTCAGGACCTTCACATGCTGAAGAAGTTTCCAGAAAATTACCTACGGCTGTAGTCTGTTCATCATCCGACAATAATAAATCAAGAATAGTGCAAAAAGTATTTTCAAATAGTTATTTCAGAGTCTATTCGAATGATGATATTATTGGAACAGAAGTATGCGGCGCATTAAAGAATGTAATTGCAATTGCGGCAGGAATATCTGACGGTACCGGCTTTGGTGATAATACAAAAGCTGCCATTATGACCAGAGGTATTCACGAAATCATGAAACTTGGTTTAAAAATGGGAGCAAAGAAGGAAACATTCTTTGGACTTGCAGGGATAGGAGATCTGATAGTAACTTGTGGTTCTGATCATTCACGTAACAGAAGAGTTGGCATACAGCTGGGTGAAGGTAAAAAGCTAAAGGACATTCTGTCTGAATCAAAGATGGTGGCAGAAGGTGTCGCTACTACAAAGGCTGCTTATGATCTATCCAAAAAACTTAATATTGAATTACCTATCACTCATCAGGTTTATGACATTTTATATAAAAATAAAAAACCTATAAAAGCAACAGAACTTTTAATGACAAGAAATTTAAAAGAAGAATTTTAATCTACCTAAAAAAAAAGCAGGTTTAATAAAACCCGCTTTTATAAATTCTCACCGCTGTAAAACTAAATAATTTTTTTAAAAATTTATCAGAGAAAAAAACTTTAGAACAAGCTAAAGAATTTTAATCTCAGACATGTGCTGACTTCTTTTCTTCTTTTAAAATCCTTTCCAGCCTCATTGACTTGGTTCTAAATGTTTTATTAAAGGGTGCAATAATATAAGCTTTAATAATGTAAGGCCAGAATCCGCGCTCTTTAAGATGAGGTGCGATCAGATGGTCAATGCTTTTGTGTGCTTCAGGTGTTTCACTCCAGTGGATACTTGCTCTGAAATGATGTATTGTATGAAATCCGTTGTTGAATAACATAAAATTAGTTGTCGGACTTACAAAATTTCTGGAATGATTGTAGTCAGATTCTTCATCAGCGTGTACATGCTGAATGTAATTGAAAATCAACACAGAGAAAAGTGCAAACTGTTGAGGAATGATAACATACAGTAAGGCTTTTTGCCAGTCTATCAAAAGTGCAACGATAATAAACAAGCCAAGTGCAACATACTGAAAAATTGATAAGAAAAATTTTTTTCTCTTATTGTTCCACAGAAATTTAAGATAAACTACAATAGGATTCTGCTGAAAATAACTACTGATGGTCGGGTAGCTGAGAAGTGTGAAAATATTATTTTTTTCACTGACTCTGTATGTAATAGTGAAGTCACCGTCACGATTATTGAATTTATGGTGGTTCTTATTGTGAGTAGGAGTCCATGCAAAAATTGGAAATCCATAAAATAATGTGATCCAGTAATCTGTAATATGATTCAGTAACTTAGATTTCCACATTGGAACGTGATTATGATTATGGGCAATGACTGCAATTGTTACTGCAAGATAAAGTGAAATAATATAAGTAATAATATGAAATCCGAAATTCCATTGAAAGAACAGCATTGCAGTAGTTAAACTAAGAAATAAGAGGGTTTTTAAATCGGCTTTGTATTTTAACATGATGTTATAATTGAATTTTTTAAAGTATTGCTGAAGATAATTTTAGATCTGTTCTGATTAAAGAAGGAAGATAAAATTTAGATTGATATAAAGTAATCAATATCTGTGCTTAATTCAATTACAATCTACTTATTAAAAAGAAAAATAAATGATCATAAAATACAAAAAGATTTTGAAATGGTAGTTTGAAAATAAAAAAAGCGGGTTCCTCTCAGACCCGCTTTTTAAAAATCAAATTTCTTAACGAATTATTTTACAAGAGCCATTTTCATGACTTTTGTGAATCCGTTTGTTTCTAGTTTATAGAAATAAACACCACTTGAAAGATTTGAACCCTGGAAATTGATAGAGTGAAAACCTGCAGACATACTTCCGTTTACAAGTGTAGCTACTTCTTTACCTGAATTATCAAATACCTTTAAAGTTACAAAAGCATCACTGGGGATCTGATATTTAATTTTTGTTGATGGGTTAAATGGATTTGGATAATTCTGACTTAGATCAAAATTATTCGGTACTCCGATTACAACTTCACCATTCAGATTGTGATATTCAAAATTACCATTATAATCTATTTGTTTTAATCTGTAAGTATAAATTCCTGAAGTCAGATTTTTATCATTGAAAGAGTAATTTTGTGATACAGAAGAATTTCCATTACCAGTTACATATCCAACTTTATCCCAGGCATTAGTTCCTGTTTTATATCTTTCTATTTCAAAACCGGAATTATTTATTTCGCTTGATGTTGACCAGTTCAGCATAATATCATTACCGGAAATACCAGCAGTAAAACTGCTTAGCTCAACAGGTAATGCACCCCATGTAGTTTCAGTAGATCTAATAGCTGTAGTTGTTCTACCAAGTACTAAAAGCTGCAAAACAGGATTTAAAACTTCCGCTGATGAATATGTAGTTCCACCGGGAACCTCAAGAGTTGCTGAAGCTGAAATAACGTCACCTGAAGAAGCTCCTGTAACTGTAACAGTATCAGATACTCCAAATGCATTGGTACTTACTGTATATTGACTCAGAGTACCGGTTCCGTTTATTGCAAGTGTGATACTTGCTACTGCAATTGGATTTCCTGCAGTATCTAAAGTTTCTATATAAAAATCATCAGGATCTGATCCAGGTTTGATTTCAAGAGTTGATACCTGAATAGTCGAACCTCCGTTTAAATTTACATCAGCTATAATTTCTTTTACTCTGAGAATGAAATCAGCAACTGTGACAGTACCGCCTGTAATAGCTGTTATTGAATCCGGGTCAACGTTATTTCTGAAATGCCAGATTGCAAGCTGAACAGCAGATCCTTCATCATTATTGTTTGCCAATTTTCCCGGATATGTAGTTCTTGAAGGATAGTAGGTATTAGTAATATAAATTGCCTGTGGAATTGATGATGCAGAATCTTTTATAGTATCACCTAATGCTATAGGAGTACAGACATCAAGGCAATAAAAAGGAGTATTAACAACGCCATCAAGAGTCGCAGGAATTACACCGGCATATCCTGCAGCAACACCTTCATTACAATGTGCAAATGTTACATTTCTTCCTACAAACTGAGCATTGAAAGTTGTGTTTACAATAGCACGGCTGTTTCCGTATTGTGAATATGAATCACTTGCAATTGATAGAACTAAAAGCATGATTAAAAAAGTAATCTTTTTCATTTTGGGTTTTAGTGTTTAATAAAATAATTAATTAATTGTTAAGAGAATAAAAGAAATAAACTGGGGAGTCTAAATCTTTTTGAAGAATTCTAAGAAAAATATATTGATTTTAATAAGTGACTTTTTTATTGGCTATTATACCCCCTTTCTTATATATAATAAGAATTAATAAATAAATTCCTGAAAATTACTTTGGGGTATAATTTTGATAGGAATGTAAATATGTAAAAATTGAATTCAAAAATAAGCCAATTAATTTAAAAAATCAATTACTTTAATTTTTTGTGATGGAAAAATCAAATATATCTTGTCTTAAATCAATTTGGACTTGTCAATATTTTTTAGAACTAAAATTTGAAATTAAAATTATCTGCAAATCTAAGACTTTCATAATTACTAAATAACTTAGTCTAATAAAGAAAATTTTTTGATAAAATAAAAACAGCCGGCTAAACCACATTAACCGACTGTAAACAAAACAAATGAAAAACACTCTATTTTAATTTAGTTATTTTACTAATGCCATTTTCATGACCTTTACAAAACCCGGTGTTTCGAGCCTGTAAAAATAAATTCCGCTTGATAGACTTGAAGCTTTAAAGTTGACAGTGTGATATCCTGCTGAGACATTATTATTGACAAGTACAGCAACTTCTTTTCCTGAATTATCAAATACTCTTATAGATACAAATCCGTCATTCGGTAATTCGTATTTAATTTTTGTTTCAGGATTGAATGGATTCGGATAGTTCTGGCTCAATTCAAATTTAGAAGGTGTTCCAATTTCTACTTCATTAGTTAAATTGAAATATTCAAAATTACCGTTAAAATCAATTTGCTTTAATCTGTAACTATATCTGCCTGAAGTTACATTTTTATCTGTGTAAGTATATTCGGAAGAATTTAAAGTTGTTCCATTTCCTAAGACATTTCCTGCAACTTTCCATTCACCTGTTGTAACAGACATTCTCTCGATATCAAATCCTGAATTATTCAGCTCAGATGCTGTGATCCAGTTTAGACTAACATTATTATTGTTGACAGATGAAGAAAATGAAGTAAGCTCAACCGGTAAAGCTCCCCAGTCTGAATAAACTCTTAACTCACCGGGACCCGGACATGCAAGTACAACTTTCGGACAATCGTTATTAATATGTCTGAAAATTCTGCCTTTTGGCAAAATAATATTGTCAGCAGTTGCTGTAATCGTTCCTACACCTGTTCCGATCACCTGGATCGGATCTGAAATTCCTGAAGCATCTGTATTTACAGTATAAGTACTTAGTGAACCTTCTGTAATTGTTAACTGAATTCCGTTCACTGCTACACCTGAACCGGCATCATTTTTTGTCTCAATAAAGAAAAAATCCGGATCAAAATCGGGAACGATCTTAATTACTTCAGGCACTACACTATTATTTCCATTAACATCTACATTTGCTTTAATTGCATTTGCTCTGTTTCTTACTGCTGAACTAGTTATTGAATTCAGATCAAGTCCATTCATATAATGCCATATTACAGCCTGAATTGCTCCAGATTCATTTGCAAGATTGCTTAACTGTCCCGGACCTGTTGCAGCCGGATAATAATTGTAAAGAATGTAGCAAACCCGTGAAGGTAAAATTCCTGTTGAGTCATCTACATAATCAAAATTTGGAAGACAACTTGAAGGTGCTTTAATGATGTCAATGCTGTAAAAGCAGACATCCGGTCCGGAATTTGGATTGTATATTTTTCCATAAAACAATCCAACAGTTCTTGTTTCTGATTGATTTGTAATAGGATCTATAAAAGTAATATTTCGCTTTGGCGAAATACCTTCTACTGAAGCGGGTGTAAGTTGAGCTATTGAAATTCCATTAGAAATAGAAATCAATAAAGCAACAAGAAGAAGAATTTTCTTCATGGGGGTCTCTCCTTTCAAGAAAGAGGAAAATCAATTCTTGTATTGACCTTTTGGGATGGTCAATTTAATCAAATATTTGGGATATCAGATTAAAAAAAATTGATTTTCCTTAATTTAATATATTGTGTAAAAAATAGTTGTTAAAAATAAAATATTTAAATTTAGTTATCAAATAAATTTAAGTCATTTTGTGAAGTTAATAAAAACAATAATCCAGTTAAATATTTGAAAAATGCTATTTTTGATTGTTATTGATAATAAGTTTAGAATATTTAATATCTAACTGTGAAGTCTGACAAAGGATTTTTATTAAAAAAAAAAGGCGGCATATAGCCGCCTTTACGATATAAATTGAAATTATTTAATTAAAGACATTTTCATGACTTTAGTAAAGTTTCCTGCTGAAAGTTTGTAGAAATAAACACCACTGGTTAGTCCAGTTGCATTAAAATTAATTGTATGGAATCCGGCATTCAAATTTCCATTCACTAATTCTAAAACTTCTTTACCGCTGATATCAAAAATTTTCAATGATACAGCACCGTCCACTGGGATCTGGAAACTGATCTTTGTAGATGGATTGAAAGGGTTAGGATAGTTCTGATTCAGACTATATTCATCCGGTGCAGCGATCACTACTTCATTACTGAGATTGAAATATTCAAAATTACCATTGAAATCAACCTGTTTCAGTCTGTAGCTGTATTGACCTGCACTCAGATCTTTATCTGTAAATGAATAGCTTCGGGTTTCGTTAGTTGTACCGTTACCGGTTACATTTCCAACCTTAGACCATGTTTCGTTTGTCGATACTTTTCTTTCAATATCAAAACCTGAGTTATTTATTTCTGAAGATGTAGACCAGTTTAGAGTAACATTTCTTGAATTAATAACTGAAGTAAATGAAGATAACTCAACAGGTAATGCACCCCAATCAAAAGTTGCTTCTTTTTCTCCGATAGCCGGCGCAGCTATAACAAGTCTCTGCTTATTTGGACATGCATATGTAACTCCCTGCGGGATCATGCACATCGCAGTAGCAGTGATAATACCTGTTCCTGTACCTAATACAGTTATCGCTGGTGATTCACCATTTGGTAATGTAGTATTTACATTGTTTGTGCTTAACGAACCTTCGGAAATTGAAAGCTGAATATTGTTAATTGCTATTGGGTCACCATTCTGATCAAGGGTTTTGATATAAATCTCGTCAATACCAATACCTGGTTCGATAGAAAATGTAGTAACAATATTTGTTATCACCCCGTTTGCATCTGCATCTGCAATTATCTCAAGTGTTCTGACTTTGATAGTATTGTCAGTAATTGTGTTTGCATCCATTCCGTCAGAAAAATGCCAGATCGCACATTGAGTTGATGCGACTTCATCATTCAGATTTGGTAATTCTCCTACCGGATCAGGATTGTAAGGAAGGTAATTGTTTAAGACATAAACAATCTTTGAGCTTGATACTGCAGAATCTTTATGACATTCATCTGGAAAACTTAATGTCCTTCTGAGATCAATGCAGTAAAATTTTGTAGAGTTATTATCGACACTACCGTTCATTTGACCGGCAAACACTTGTCTTGAAGCATTTGTATGAGGGTCGATAAATGTTACACTTTTACCAGCCCCTGTGCCTGTTATAATTGCATCACTTAGTCCATATTGAGAATATGAAATTGAAGTGAAAACTAAAACAACAAGAATTACTAATGAAAAAATAACCTTTTTCATTTCTTTCTCCTTTCGTTTATTTTGGTTTTTTAAAATCAGAAAAATTCTGTGTTAATATTTTTGGGAAATATTAATTACAGCTTTGGGGAGACTGTAAAAAACAGAATTATTCTGAAAATCTATGTTAAAAGTTTTTTAATAAAATTTTTTTTTAAATTTTGAAATATAAATTTCGTTAAAATAATGTTGCAAAAATAAAGTAATTAATTTTTATAAACAAATAAATTTATGCCGATTTGTGAAGCAGTAAATAATGTTATTAATATAGATAACCCGATTAAGGGGATTAATTTTTAATTAGTTAATGAAAATCCGAATATAACTAAAAATTTTGTGAAGTAATCTCCCGGATCATTTACAATCAATTACTCAAATATTTGTAAAAAGTATTTATTTAAAAAAGAACTTATTATTACATTAGTAAAGAAATTTTTATTACACCGGAGAAAATTCAGGTTTTTGTATTTAGAATTAGAATCGTAAAAAAGCAAAAAATCTGCTTAATTATTTTTCTCCTTTCATATGTTTAATTTTCTTGTTCAAAAAATTTTACGTTAATATTTTGTGGGAACATTTATCACATTTACGGGGGTAACTGTAATAAACAGAAATTACTTGTATTTTATTTAATTCTTAAAAATGTATTAAAAAAATATCTGTAAAAATAATTATTTTAATTTTAAAAAACAAATCTTACTGACCCTCGTTTATCAGTTCAACAGGATCATCGCTGTTCCAGCTAAGATAATATGAAGGATCATTAACTTCTTTTGCAAATTTTGCCAGTTTTAGAGGTCTGAAAGTATCCATCATAACTGCTGTTTCTAAAGTCTCTTTTTTCCCTAAATTTGCTTCTACAGTTCCAGGGTGTGGACCATGTGGGATACCGTTTGGATGCAGACTTATTGATGCAAAGTCAACTCCTTTTCTGCTTGCAAAATTTCCATCTACATAATATAACATCTCATCAGAATCAAGATTACTGTGATTATATGGAATTGGCACTGCCAACGGATGATAATCCAGCATTCTCGGACAAAAAGAACAAATCACAAAACCTGGTGCCGCAAATGTCTGATGAATCGGAGGAGGCATGTGAATTTTTCCTGTGATCGGCATGAAATCTTCTATATTAAATATCCATGGATAGTAATAACCGTCCCATCCGACAATGTCAAAAGGATGAAACCCATAATGAAAAGTTACAACCTTCTCTCCTTTTTTTATCCTCATTCTGAAATCACCTTTTTCATCAAATGTAACCATCTCTTCAGGACATTTAATGTCTCTTTCACAATAGGGTGAATGTTCCATTAACTGACCATGTTCATTTCTGTATCTGTGAGGAGTAGAAACAGGTCCACTTGATTCAAAAATTAGATATCTTGCATCTTCAGTTTCATGAACTAATTTATAAATTACACCTCTTGGAATTACAATATAATCTCCTTCCCGAAATTTCATATATCCTAGATTTGACTGTAATGTCCCTTTTCCTTCATGGACAAATATCACCTCATCACATAATGCATTTTTATAAAAATAATTCATTTGATCCTTGACTCTGCATACACTCATCACTACATCATTATTAAACATTACAGGTTTTCTGCCTGAAAATGCATCACCTTCATGATTCATTGGTTTAGTCCTGAAATGATAAGGTCTCAAAGAAGATTCTTTCCACTCCTCAATTTTTACGATCTCAACGTCTGGGGAAATATCTTTAATTTTAGCAGGTGAATTTATGTGATATGCATTTGTAGAAATACTGTCAAATCCAATTGTCGATAAAAGTTCTTCTTTATATAAAGATCCGTCCGGCTGTCTGAATTGTGTGTGTCTTTTCTGGGGGATCTGGCCTAACTTATAATAAAACGGCATCTGGTAAGTTTAAATTTTTTCTTTTAAATTTAATTTTTATTTTACGTTTGACTTTCGGTAATACACAAAATTAATAAATTGAGTTCCTTCATAAAAATAAAATTACATTGAACATTGAACATTGAACATTGAACAATAATAATTAATCATTGATCATTAGCTTTGCTAGTTTCTTCAAACTCGATCTTCTCAAGATATCTTTCGGCATCAATGGCAGACATACATCCCGTTCCCGCAGCAGTAACAGCCTGTCTGTAATAATCATCCTGTACATCACCGCATGCAAAAACACCTTCGACATTAGTTTCAGTGGTTGATTTTTTTGTAATAAGATATCCGTATTCATTCATATCGAGAATTCCATTAAAGATCTTAGAATTTGGTTCATGACCAATTGCTGTGAAGAATCCTGCACATTCAATTTCCGAAACCTCACCTGTTATGACATTTTTTATTCTTGCACCTGTTACAGATTTTTTATTGTCTTCAGTCTTACCAAGGATCTCTTCTACTACAGTATTTAGAATAAATTTTATTTTCGGATTTGCTTTTGCTCTGTCAAGCATGATCTTTGATGCTCTGAACTCTTCACGTCTGTGAATTAAGAACACTTCACTTGCATGACGTGTCAGATAATTTGCTTCTTCCATTGCAGTATCTCCGCCTCCTACAACAACGACTTTCATTCCTCTGAAAAAGAAACCGTCGCATGTGGCACATGAGGAGACTCCATAGCCCATGTAAGTCTGTTCAGATTCCAGTCCAATCCATTTTGCGGATGCGCCTGTAGAAATAATTACAGTGTCAGTAGTATATTCATTATTTTCTTCGTCAGTTATTTTATGTGGTCTTGAGCTGAAATCTACTTTAGTAATATTTCTATAAATTGATTTCGCACCAAATCTGTGAGCTTGCTTTCTCATAATGTCCATGAGTTCTGGTCCCTGAATTCCATGTTCAAATCCGGGATAATTCTCTACTTCAGTAGTGATCGTAAGCTGACCACCGGGCTGACTGCCTTCGAATATTATCGGATCAAGGTTAGCTCTGCCTGAATATAATGCTGCTGTCAGCCCTGCTGGACCTGAACCGATAACAATTACTTTGTGATGATTTTGTGTAGTTCCGTTTGTTGAAATTTCCATTAGTTGTTATTTATTAATAAAATCGGTTTACTCAAAAATCTTTATATCGGAAAATCTAAAAAAAATTAACCGACTTGTGAAGAATAAATTTTGTCCTTAAGAGTTTCATTAGAAGGATTTATTTCTAAAGACATTTTCCAGTATTTTACTGCTTTATTACTATCCTTAAGTTTGCTGTACACATCTCCCATATGTTCAAGTACCACTGCACTGGCTGGATTTACATCCAATGATTTTCCGATAAACTCCTCAGCTTTTTTATACTTTTTCATTTTAAAATAAATCCAGCCAATAGTATCAAGATATGATGCATTGCCCGGTTCTTTTTCAACGGCTATCTTTGACATGTATAATGCTTTTTCCAGTTCAACATCTCTTTCGGAAAGATTATAAGCATAATTATTAAGAATAAGTGCATTATAAGGATCGATCTTTAATGCATTCTCATAGGTTTCTACGGACTTATCAAATCGTTTTTGATTATCATAAATTAGTGCAAGAGAAGAGAGTGTATTTATATCTGCAGGATTTGCGTCAAGTGCAGCTTCATAATAAGGCACGGATTCGGATTCCCTTCCTGTTCCCTGTAATGCCAGACCTTTTATAAAATTTAGTCTGAAATCATCCGGAAATTTAGACAGTCCCTGATCAATTACAGGCATAGCTTCATCTGTCAATCCTTCCTGATACAGTGAAAAACCTATATTTATAAAAACGTCTCTTGCAGTGTCTGCCATTTCAAGAGCTGTCTCAAAGTATTCTTTATATGCCGATTCATTTTTATCCAACAGATCAAAAACTCCGAGATAATAATATGGAATCCATTCATCTGGATATTCACTTTTTATACCGATAAATATATTTTTTGAAATGTCCTTCGCTGATTCATCTTGTGAAATTAAATTAAAATAAAGTTCACCAACCTGAACTTTCTCAAGAAAATTCAGTGAATCTTTTCCAAGTACCTTACTGAAATTTTCAAAGGCTTTGTCATTCTCATTCAGCTTGAAATATATTTTCACAAGTTCGTTTTGAACTTCCTTCTCAGTATGATCTAACGAAAGTATATTTTCATAGATTACTCTTGCTTTATCATAATCTTTATTATTCAGATAAAGATTAGCCAGTATCTTTTTTATGTTTGCGTTAAACGGATCTATTTTCAGCATGCTTTCAAGGACATCCGATGCATTTGCATAATCCTTATTTGCGATATAAATCTCATACATTTTATTTAACACATCAAAATCATATCCGATCTTGGCTGTTATTTTTTCATATACAGCAAGTGCGTTTGCAGGCATGTTAGTTTCCTGATATAGTCTCGCAAGTGAGTAAAGACCGTAGGTATAGTTTGAATCTAATGAAATGATCTGCTCATACGCAGCAATGGCTTTTACAAATTGTTTTTTTACAATATATAAATTAGCACTTATCTCTATAAAATCCTGATCATTTGGTTTTAAATTAAGAGCTTTCTTAATCTCGGTCAGAGACTCATCAATTTTATTCATTTTAAAATACACAAGTGCGAGAGAATAATAAATACCGGGTGATTTATCAAACTCAAGGGCATTTCTGTAATTTTCCACAGCTCCAATATAGTCGGATTTTAGTTCTAATGTTTTTGCCTCTACAAAATAAAACATGGCTTTATCATTATCACTTACTGATCCTCTTTTTTGTGATTGAGAAAATAAATCACTTTCTGAAGTATTAAGAAAGGTGAGAATACAAAAAAGGAGTATATACTTTAAATTAATATTGGTCAAAATATGCATTTATACAAAAATAAGATTATTGAATTGAACATACAATTCAGAATAATTAATTAACCCGTTTTAGATGCATAAATGTTTCAAAAAAGATTTTAATAATAAATTTCGTAGTATTAAAGCCGAATTATAAAATAATTAGTAGAAATAAAACCGGTTACAATTTAAGAACTGAAACAACTTCATCACCTACTTTATCTTCAGTTAATATAAATCCGAGACTTTCGTAAACTTTTATAGCTTTATGATTATCGGGCTTGTGTAGAATGTCAACAGATTCTACCTTCAAATCCCTCAATAAATTTAAAAGCTCACTCAAAGCTTGCTTTCCAAATCCATTTCCCTGAAATTTACGGTCTATCATAAGTCTGTTAATATAGTAAACACCGTCATCAGGATCTTTTGCATACATTAAAAATCCCACCATTGTCTCATCATTATAAATTGCAAGAGGATTCATTTCTTTATGAGCATAAGCAAGTGCGAGTCCATTAACATTTGAACCTACGAATGTAAGCTGATCATCATTGACAGTAAGCGCAATACACTCTCTCCAGTTATCCTCATTTATTTTTCTTAATGTAATGTTCATTTAATTTCAGAATTAATTTATATAGTCAACCATTATAATAACTATAGAAATAATTTTCTATGGAAATATGATTATGAAATTTTAAGAAATAATATCTGATAAAGTAATTAAACTGAAATGGTTACAAAATACCCGGAACTAAGCCCGGGTATTAAGAAAGAAATGTTTTATTGAAATTTATTTTACGGATGCAATTCCAGTTGCAGCATTCGGTAATCCTGAAGTTGTGCTTATCTCAACAAGATTTCCAAGTAAAGATCTTCTGTAAGAAGTAATCGTATGTGAAGCAGAATTCAAAGCATATACAAAAATATTATCATCAGCCACTATAATTTCTGTAGGACCATTACCTGCAGTAATGTCAGGATTGATTAAAAATAAAGCTCCGTTTGGGAAAATATAGTAGGAAGAAATATTATTACTTGCAGTATTTGTAACATAAACAAATCTTCCATACTTAGTTACAGCTGCCCAGCATGCTGCAGCCTGATTATTTCCAACAGCTCCATTGACAGCAGATATATTTCCCGAATTTATTCCATTATATGAAGTGGCAGAACTCTGTCCGGCAGCTCCTCCTGCAGCATTTGTCACGATCATATATCGGTCTCTTGCAATGTCAAATCCGAACGGTGTCTGACCTGTTGAAGGAGTTGAAGTCCCTGCACCAGCGACTCCCTGATTGTTAACAGGAAATATTGAAATATTATTAGTCCCTTTTTCTGTAACATATAAATATCTTCCGTTAGGAGAAAATGAGATCTGAGCTGCACCTGATCCGGATGAACTCAGACTTTGAATTGAGCCGTTAATTGCTGTCAGTGTACCGCCGTTTCCAATACGAAATCCCGATATATCATCACTTCCGGCATTTACAACATATAAGATCCTGTTATGCAAAGTTACACTTACGGGTCTGATACCACTTGTTGAAATTGTAGAAGCCAGGTTGAGATTACCTGAGTTTGTGATCCTGAAAGAAGAAACGGAATTACTTCCGGCGTTTACTGCAAAAAGCCATTTCTCATTTTTACTGGTGGCAATTGCTCCCTGATTTCCTAATCCGCCTCCGGATCCGATTCCACCTGAAGAAATTGTTGACTGAAGAATTAATGAACCATTCAAGTTTTGTTTGAATACAAGTATACTGTTTTGAGTAGCATCATTGCTTTGCAAATAAATATAACCTCTTGGATTTCTATGGTCATTTTCTTCAGAAAGATCCAGCTCGTCAGGATTTTTACCTTCTTCTGAAAGATCAGGCGCATTACTTGACCCGGTAGAATTTGGGCTAAGCAATAAAGAATTTGAATCTTCATTTGAACATGAGGAGAAAATTACAGCAGAAAATAAGATTAAAGCTGTTAACATCATTTTTAAGTTTTTCATTATTCTGATTTTTAATTTTTAAAAATTTTTATTGAATCTGCATCAAACTAAAAAAATTAAAATGATTCTGCAAAAGAAATAAACTTAAGTCCTGACTATATCTATAATTTGAAAAAAATAATAAACGGTTTTTAAATCATCATTAATTTGATAAAATCAAAAGAATTTCTAAATAATCATACCGAAAATTTTAAGTTACCTGCTTTGAAATAAGCTATATTTGATCTTATCAAAACAGATCTGTTAAGCTTCTTAAGAGATTTTATATCAAATTATTATAGTTATTATAAAAATTTAACAGCATTGGGATAATATGCCTTTCAATAAATATTCATAAAGATTAAATTGGATATAATCTTTTTTAAGCCTTGACAAATTACAAAGCCGATCTTCATTTACATACAAACTATTCCGACGGTGTGCTTTCACCTTCAAAACTTATTGATCTTGCGAAGAAGAATGACCTTTCTGTGATCAGTATTACCGATCATGATAACGTCAATGGAATTGAAGAAGCGATTGAATACGGCAATTCTGTTGGTATTCAGGTCATTCCGGGAGTAGAGATCAGCGCTGATATTGATGATAATGAGATTCATATTCTGGGATATTTTATTGATCACAAAAATCCTGAGTTTCTAGATTTTTTGAAAAATTCCAGACAAATGAGGATTGAGCGAAATGAGAAGATCGTAAATAAACTTAATGATCTCGGCAGCAAGATCAACTTTGATGATATATTGAAAAAAGTCGGTTCACAGACTTCACTCGGTCGTCCCCATATTGCAATGGAGCTTTATGATGAAGGTTTTGTCAAAACATATTACGAAGCGTTTTTTAAGTATATTGGTGATGATAAAACTGCCTATGTAAGGAAATCAAATCCGGATGCCAAAGAAGTAATTGAAATGATCTCAAAATGTAAAGGTTTGTCTTTCATTGCTCATCCGGGAAAATATATAAGGGATGAAAAATTATTAAAACTTACAGAACACGGTCTTGACGGAATTGAAGTTGTCCATCCTTCACATGATAAAGAGTCAATGGCTTATTTTAATAAAATAATTTCAGAAAAATTTCTTTTGTCGAGCGGTGGTTCGGATTTTCATGGCGGTATTAAAAATGATTCATCATGCTTAGGAAAATTTTGTATCAGCGGGACAGAGATTCAGAATATGAAAAGAAGATTGTTTATTTAGATCAAATTATGATAAAAGAAATAAAAGCGGACAGCAACGGAAAAGATCTGAGGATAGGGATCATCATCAGTAAATTCAATAAACCAATTACTGAAAATCTTTTGAAAGGTGCTCTGAAAGCTCTTGAGTCCTGCGAAGTAGAAGAGAAAAATATTGAAATATTTTATGTACCGGGAGCATTTGAAATACCTATTGTGCTAAAGTCTCTTTGCAGTAAAAATGCTGAAGCAAAAAAATTTGACGGATTTATCACATTGGGATGTGTTATTAAAGGTGAGACTGCACATTTTGAATATATCTGCGACAGTGTTTCTCAAAGTATTAACAGATTATCATGTGAATATTTAATACCTGTTGGATTCTGTGTGTTGACTTGTTATACACCGCTGCAGGCATACGAAAGAAGTCTTATACCACCTGATGCTGAAAATAACAAAGGTTTCGAATCCGCACTTACTGTGATCGAAATGATAAACTTGCTAAAAAATATCTGACCTGCCTTTTAAATTTATTTAATGAATCTGGATAAATTCACAAGTTATAATACAGCTCTAAAATATCTATTTGAACTGGAACGAGCCGGTATAAAGTACGATCTTAGTAATATCAGAAAACTTTTGAAAATACTCGGGAATCCTCATAAAAATTTTAAATCTGTTCATATCGCAGGTACTAATGGTAAAGGATCTGTCTCTTCCATAATTAATTCAGTACTGATCGAAAAAGGGATCAGGACAGGTCTTTATACTTCTCCGCATATACTTGATTTCAGAGAAAGAATACTTGTAAATGGGAAGTTCATCTCTAAAAAATTCATACTCGGTTTTGTAAACAGGATGTATGATGAAATTGAAAAGATCAAGCCGAGTTTTTATGAAGTGACAACAGCGATGGCATTTGAATATTTCAGTTTTATGAAAATGGAAATTTCTGTGATCGAAACCGGACTTGGCGGCAGATTAGATTCTACAAATATTATCACACCTTTGATATCAGTAATTACAGGCATTTCCATAGATCACATTGAATATCTTGGCAGCAGTATCTCATCTATTACCCGTGAAAAAGGTGGCATAATTAAGAAGAAGGTTCCTGTAGTTACAGGAAATTTAAAGCCTGTTTCAAAGAAAATTTTATCTTCCATTGCCCTTGAAAAAAATTCACCAATTTATAATTCATTTAAGGAAAAGAATTATGAGATTGCAGAGCGAACGGAAACCGGATTTTATTTTACATTAAATAAAAAAAAGGAAAGATATTTTTTTCCTGTTATAGGCGATTATCAGATCGAAAATATTTGTACAGCTGTGAACACATTGAAAATATTGAAAGATACTTATGGAATAGCAGTAGATTCAGATATATTAAAGAAGGGCTTTCAGAACATAAAAATAAATTCAGGATATAAAGGCAGATTTGAAATTGTATCAGAAAAAACATCTGATAGTCCTAAGCTAATCACAGATATTTCTCATAATGTACAAGGTATAAAAAATATAGAAAATAATTTAAAGTATTTCAAATTTGATAAAGCGGTAATTATTTTCGGTATGATGAATGATAAAAATTATAAAGATTGTATATTAGAACTTAAACGGCTTAATCATCATGTGATCTTTACAAAACCTGAATATAGCAGATCTGCGAAACCCGAGGATTTATATAATGTGATAAAGGGAAACAAAGAAAAATTTGATCACAGAAAAAATTTTAAAGAGGCATATGAACTTGCATTAAGTATGACAAAAAAAAATGACCTCATTTTAATTACAGGTTCTTTTTTTCTAGTAAGTGATTTTCTGAGATTGTTAAATACGTTAAAATAGTCGATATAAAATTTTATATTTATAAAAATTATCCATACAATTCAATATTTAAAATAATCCAAAATGCAAATCGAAGACATAAAAAAGATAGGTGTGATTGGCTCAGGTACTATGGGAAGGGGAATTGCGATATGCTCAGCATTATCAGAGATCGATACAATTGTTTATGATATAAAGGATGAAATAGTTAATTCTTCAAAAAGTTTAACCGAAAAGGATCTTTCAAAATCAGTTGAAAAGAAAAAATTGACGGAAGAGAAAAAATCGAAAGCATTGAAGAGATTGTCATTTACCTCAGAATTTGATGACCTAAGTGAATGTGACTTTATAATAGAAGCAGCGCTTGAGAACATTGATCTGAAGAAGGATATATTCGGACGACTTGATAAGATCTGCAGAGAAGATGCAATACTTTCTACAAACACATCATCACTTTCCGTTACAAATATTTCTACGGCAGTTAAGACAAGACCTGAGCGAGTAATAGGAATGCATTTTTTTAATCCGGCTCACATTATGAAATTAGTTGAAATTGTGAAAGGAGATTTTACATCTGATGAAGTTTTAAAAGCTACTGTAGAATTAACAAAAAAAATGAATAAGGTACCTGTCGTTGCTAAGGATACACCGGCTTTTATAGTGAACAGAATAGCAAGACCTTTTTATGGAGAAGCATTGAAAATACTCAGCGAGGGTTCATCAGATGCGGAGACGATTGATAAATTAATGAAAGCATGCGGAGGATTTGCGATGGGTCCGTTTGAGCTGATGGATCTTATTGGAATCGACGTGAATTTTTCGGTAACGAAATCTGTGTATGAAGCATATTTTAATGATCCAAAGTACCGTCCGAGCTTTATACAGAAAAAAATGGTTGATGCCAATCTGCTGGGAAGAAAGACGGGCAGGGGATTTTATAATTATGAAAAATGAAGAAGAAAATATTTCAGAATAAATATGACAGCGATACAGAAGAGTTCAAACTTATATTGAATTCACATTCTCAAAAGATAACAAAACCTCGTTTAGAGATATTGAAAATTCTGAAGTCCAATCATAAGCCGCTTACAATTTCTGAAATATCGGGAAAACTGATTGACGATTCTATAGATCTGGCAACTGTTTACAGGACTATGAATTTATTTGAAGAGTTGAACATTGTAAGTCTGATCGATTTTAAAGATGAATTCAAACGTTATGAATTAATTTATGACAGACATCATCACCATCATATCGTCTGTAAGAATTGCAAAAAAGTTGAGAATGTAGAAACATGTATTCTTGATAACATAGAAAAATTTTTAACAAAAAAAGGATACACTGAGATTTCTCATTCACTTGAATTTTTCGGAATATGCGGAGAATGCAGAGTCAAAGTCTGAATTATTTTATAATTAAATTAAAATATTTTGATCAAAGCCATAATTTTCGATCTGGATAATACACTGGTGGACTTTATGCTGCTAAAAAGAGCAGCGGTCAATGCAGCAATTTATGCCATGATAGACGCAGGATTAAAGCTTTCACATGCTGAAACTCTGGATATGATAAATAAGATTTATGAATCCGAGGGAATTGAATATCAACAGGTCTTTGATAATCTTTTGCATGAAGCGCTTGGAAAAGTGGATTATAAAATTATGTCGGCAGGAATAGTTGCTTACAGAAAAGCAAGGGAGGCTGCACTGAAGCCGTATCCGGGTGTTTTACCAACTCTCATAGAATTAATTAAAATGGGACTGAAACTTGCTGTAGTATCTGACGCCCCTTCAAAGGAAGCCTGGCTCAGATTATCTTACATAAATTTCCAACATTTATTTGATGTAGTGATAACTTATGATGAAACAAGGGAACGAAAACCATCACCTGTGCCGTTTAATCTCGCATTGCAAGAACTGGGATTAAAAGCGAATGAATGTCTGATGATAGGGGACTGGGCTGAACGTGACATGGTAGGTGCAAAAGCTGTCGGAATGAAAACAGTTTTTGCCAGATACGGAGATACTTTCGATACCGTCAATCCTGAATCAGATTACGACATAAATTCAATATCAGAACTGATTGAAATTATTAAAAAAGAAAATAGTGATATATAAAAAACTAAAATGATAATTGGACTTGGTACAGACATTATAGAAGTTAAGAGAATTAAAAAAATAATGGATGATTACGGAGACAGATTTCTCAAAAGAATATTGACCGAAAATGAAATTAAATATTGTATGAAATTTTCAAAACCTGAACTACATCTTGCCGGTAGGTTTGCATCAAAAGAAGCATATTCAAAATCGATAGGAACAGGTGTGGGTAAGAGTTTTAGCTGGAAAGATATTGAGATCCTGAATAACGAAAGAGGCAAACCATATATTGTACATCTTAAAGAATCAGAATTTTCTGTTTATAAATTTGAAATAAGTATATCTCATACTGATGAATATGCCTGTGCAGTTGTTAGTTGCGAGGATGGAAAGTAAATTATGTATAGAATAATTTTAATATTTGTAATTTTTATTATGTCGTGCTCTTCTTCAGAGAAAATAATCCATTCAGATATTGAAGGAATCTGGATAAATCAGCTTCAGAGTGCAGGTGAAATTGGAAGTGACAGAAAATATTATCAGTTCATATTCACAAAAGATTCTTTTAACATTGAGATCGGAGAACTCAATGCGGATACTGATCTGAGTTATGAACCGTTCAGAGCTAAAGGTTTATATAAGATCAGAGGTGATATCATAAATATGAAAGGTGTAGCAAAAGCTGAAGGATTTACTAAGTACAATGTTAACTTTGAAGAAAAATTTGAATATGCATTTGATGAAAATACTATAGTGCTGTTTCCACAGGGTAACATTGTCAGCAACAGATTTTATCTGATCCGGAGATTCTGACCAGATCAAATAAAATTTTAATCCACCCAGTCACAGATAAAAACATTTGTTTCGCCTTTAGCACTTCCATTTCTGTTTGAGCTGAATGCAAGTTTTTTTCCATCAGGAGAAAATATCGGGAAGCCGTCAAATTCATCATATAAGGTTATCCGCTCAAGATCAGTCCCATCAATATTTATTTTAAATATATCAAAATTTCTTTTGTCTTCATTACCTACATTCGAGCAAAACAGTAATTTTTCTCCGTCAGGAAATAGAAATGGAGCAAAGTTAGCAGCACTGTTTTTTGTGATCTGTTTTTTATTGCTGCCGTCTGCATCCATTATCCAGATGTCAAGCTGTGATGGTTTGATCAAACCCTGCGATATAAGCTCTTTATAATCTATTACAGATTCTTCATTTTCAAAGGTTGTTCTTCTGTAAATTATTTTTGACCCGTCATAAGAATAAAACGGTCCGCCATCATAACCTAAAGTATCGGTAAGTTGTTTTACATCACTTCCGTCTGTATTCATAGAATAAATATCTATATCACCATTTCGGGTCGAAGTAAAAACTATTCTGTCTCCTTTGGGTGAAACAGTTGCTTCAGCATCATAACCTTTTTCATTTGTAAGCTTTTTCAAATCAGTGCCGTCTTCATTTGCAGAATAAATATCATAAGTATCATAAATTGCCCATACGTAACCTTTTGAAAAATCAGGCTTTGGCGGACAGTCATCTGACGCTTCATGAGTTGATGAAAATATGACTTTGGTATTACCGGGTAAATAATAAGCGCAGGTATTCGTGCCTTTTCCGGTACTAACAAGTTTTTTATTGTTGCCTTCAAGGTCCATTGTAAATATCTGATCGCAGTTCAGATCACCGTTTGTCGACTGAAAAGAAAACTTTGTTCCGTCAGGAGAGAAATAACATTCGGCATTCTGTCCTCCAAATGTCAGTTGTTTTAAATTTTCAAAATGTATTTCTCCCGGTAGGATAAGTGAATCATCTTTTGAAATCGATGCTGTTTTATTTTCTGCTGTCTCAGTCTGTTTAAATGAAAATAAAAATGTCACTGAAAATAAAAATAAAGGTATGAATAATTTAAAGTTCAAATCTCGTAACACTGAACACTCCTTCCTGTTGAGTAATTTTATCAATAATCTGATTTAGCTGTTTTAAATTTTGAATATTTAAGATCAGAGTCCCTTCAAACATAGAACTCTTGGTCTTTATATCAACACTTTTAATATTAGTATTGAAATTTTTTGAAATTGTTTTTGTAATTTCATTAAGAATACCGGGTCTGTCTTCTCCTATGATCTTGACTCCGCCTGTAAATTCTCCTGACTCTGCTTCATTCCAGTTGATCTGAACAATCCTTTCCGGCTCTTTTAAAAATAAGTTTAAAATATTTTTACAGGTCTTTCTGTGAATGCGGATACCTTTTTCTTTACTGATAAATCCAATCACTTCATCTCCGGGAATTGGGTTACAGCATTTTGCATATTCGTATTTTATTCCTTTGATATTCTGCGAAGTACCGTTACCAATGAATATACCGTTAGCAGAAGTCCTGGCTTCATCTACGTATTTATCAAAATTTTCTTCCTCTGTTCCTTTATAATCTTCAGGTGCAGTGAGTTTCTGATCCAGTGTTATAAGTTTGGTTTTATCACTTATAAAGTCAATCACCTGATTGATCTTGGATTCATCAATAGAAATTGCATGAAAGAAATTGCCTGTATCTTTATACTTGAATTTATGTACTACTTTTGTAAGATCTTCATCAGATAGTTTGACCTTTGATTTTTTTGATTTCTTTTCCCAGAGTTCTTTTCCTTTTTGAATAAAATTTCTTTTTTCAGTATTAAGAAATTTTCTAATATCAGATTTTGCTTTATGAGTTACTGCAAATTTTTCCCAGTCAGCTTTTGGATGTTGGTTTTTGGAAGTGAGAATTTCGATCTGATCACCGCTTTGTAAATGTGTATCAAGACTCACTATCTTACCGTTTACTTTTGCTCCGATGCATTTCATTCCGATCTGTGAATGTATATCGAACGCAAAGTCAATAGCAGTAGCCCCTGATGGAAGTATCTTCAGATCACCTTTTGGAGTGAAACAGTATATCTCATCCTGATAAAGATTCAGCTTAAAGTTTTCCATTACTTCAGATGAAGTCTCATCTTTGGAAGAATTTTCTATGCTTTCACGAATTGTCTTCATCCAGTCTTCAAGCTTTTTATCGTGAATGTTATTATTCTCTTTATATTTCCAGTGAGCCGCAATACCTTTTTCAGCTACTTCATCCATTTCTCTTGTGCGGATCTGTACCTCAAACATTTTTCCTTCTTTACTTACAAGAGTTGTATGAATAGACTGATAGCTGTTCTGCTTTGGGAGAGAAACATAATCTTTAAATCTCTCCGGTACTGGAATATATATTTCAGAACAAATCCCGTAAACAGAGAAGCAGTCATTTTTATTTTTTGTATCGAGAATTATTCTGATAGCAAAGAGATCGAACAATTCCTCAAATGATTTATTTCTACTGATTATTTTTTTATATATGCTGTATAAATGTTTAGCCCGTCCATAAATTTCAAATTTAAATCCGTCTTCATTTAATCTCTGCTTAATTGGTTCAATAAACTTCTTAATTGTCTTTTCACGTTCACGTCTTTTTGACTGCAGCTTTTTTGCGATCTCATCATAAGCAGTTCGGTTCAGATATTTGAATGACATATCTTCAAGTTCAGTCTTAACAGATGACAATCCAAACCTGTGTGCAAGCGGCGCAAATATTTCGAGAGTTTCCTGTGCAAGTCTTACCTGTCTTTCGTTTGACAAAAATTCCAGGGTTCGGAGATTATGAAGTCGGTCAGCAAATTTTATAAGAATGACCCTTATGTCGGAAGTCATTGAAAGAAGCATCTTCTTATAAGACTCGACCTGTTTCATTTCATAATTTTCAAACATGCCTTCGATCTTTGTCGCACCGTCCACTATATCTGCAATCTCTTTTCCAAACTCAGCCTCAATATCATTCAATGTAAACGGCGTATCTTCGACTACATCATGAAGTAATGCGGCAGCAATTGATACAGCGTCCAGAGGAATTTCCTGCGCAAGAATTATAGCAACTTCATAAGGATGCGAAAAGAATGGCTCACCCGACATACGTTTCGCATTCTTATGAGCTTCGTATGCAAATTTAAATGCATGCGTGATCAGCTTTTCATTAGAGAGACCTGCAGGCAAATTTTTTCTGCAGTGATAAAGCAGGTCATCTAATTTCTTTTTATTTAAATTATTAAGCATAAATCTGTCGAGTGATATTTTGTTAACTCAATTTAACAAAAGATTATGAGAAAGTGAACAACTGAAAAAAACTTAAAATTGTTTGATAATTTGAAATACTGAATTTGATAGTTGAAGGTAAGAATTGCTGCAAAAATTTTCTCTGTGAAAAAGATTTGAGATCAGGTGGAAAAGAATAAATTTAAATTATGTCCCAAAGATCCTGTCACCTGCATCACCAAGACCCGGAACGATATATCCTTTTTCGTTCAGCTTTTCATCAAGACTGCATGTGATTATTTCGAGATGCTTCTTTTCATCTTTACCAAATCTTTTTTCAATGGCTTCAATGCCTTCGGGAGCGCAGAGAAGTGAAACAACTTTGATCTTCCTGATACCCATATTTAAAAGATACTGGATGGTAAAAATAACACTCCCGCCTGTTGCTATCATCGGATCTAAAATAATAACTTTCGCTTCTTTTTTATCTTCAATCTTCGGAAATCTGAAATAATATTGAACTGGTTTAAGAGATTCTTCATCCCTGTAAATTCCAATGTGACTTGTTAGTATTTCAGGGTATAGATCTGTAAAACCTTTTGTCAGCCCCAGACCTGCTCTGAGAATAGGAAGAAGGATAACGGTGTCGCTGACCTTCTTCCCTTCAATCTTTTTAAATGGAGTGAAAACTGCTTTGTTCTCAAGACTTAGAGATCCGAATGTTTCAGTCGCAAGTATGTATGAAATTTTATCAAGTGATTCTTTGAAATCTACCTGCGAAGTTTTTTTGTCTCTCATGATCGAGAGATAATGCTGAACTAACGGATGATCTATTATCTTAAGTTTTTTCAAATTTACTTATTATATAATTTATTGAATAAGATTTACAAACAATTCAGTAGTAACATCCTGTGTTGTATTTACAGACTGACTGCCTGCTGAAATTTTCATATCAAGTTTCAGATTTGTACTCGTCTCTTTTTTAACTACACAGCCTTTAGTCAAATTATAAACGATCAGTCCTTTACCACCAGTCTCAGAATTTTCTACTTTATAACTCATCTGTTTATCTTTGATTTCTTTCTCAATGAAATCAACAGCCAGGTCGGCATCTATAGTAAGTATGGTCTGATTATTTTCTTCTTTGACTTCATTTAATTTATAGCTCAGAGAATTTCTGACAGGGAAGATCAGCATCTGTGTCTCGTAAGATCTCGTCCATACAGAATCAAGATAAACCGCCGATTCAGGAAACATCTGAAACTGCTGCTGCAGTACTGCTTTGATAGCATCTCTCCCGAATGAATCTTTCAGAGATTCTTTCTGCTCATTTGAAAGTGTGTCTCCTAATGCCTTAAACATTTTTTCATAAACTTTTTCAAGTCCGTATATATCAGAGATCTCTCCATTCTGTCCGACTCTTGCATAAAAATCCTCAGCCATTATCGCATTGTACTGCAGGAAATCAGGCTTGGAATAAATGGAATCTTTTATATTGGAATTATAAGTAAGACTGACTGAAGAATCACCGGATGCAAGGTTTGAAATAATAGTTATGCTGTCAAATGTGATCTTGTAACTTACGATACCTGCGGAAGTGATATCCGTTACTTCTTCAGAATAATAATAATTTATGTCCTGTATTGAAGTTAATTCTTTGCCTTCTGTGAGAGGGCTGTTTTCTTTTGAAGTGGTTTTGGCATTCATTTTATATTTCAGCACATCACCGACTTTTGGTTTCAGGAGCAGGCTTACTTTTGTACCTTTATCATCTTTTGTGATCAGATCGGCATTTACAGTATCTGAACCTTTACTGTTACTGCCTTCATTTTTTTTGTCATCGCATCCCTGAATAAACAAGATTGACATGAATATAATAAAAACTGCTGCTATGTTTGATTTTATGGACATTAAATATGATTGGTTAGGTTATAAAAAATATCGTGAAATATACCATTTATAGGTAAGAGTTTCAAAGTATAATTCAGTCGGAGATCGAGAATTTTTAACAGAATTTAAATTAAAAATCGAAATGAAAATGTTTAAGCTATTTCAGAATATT
>DAORRV010000010.1:0-54826 GCA_035443185.1 Ignavibacteria bacterium
TTGGAGCTTGTCCCCTTATGCTTTCAGAGGGGAGTCATTCAAAAAAAGTAAGTTGAAAAAAATGAATCTTGAACTTTTTTATAATTCGTTTTAATGATATAAATTTAAATTTTAAAGATTAAATAATAAATAAATAGTAGAAGTATTTATTCTCCGAATAACGGAGTATTGTCAATATGAATCTGATAATCGCTGATCAGATCGCCATCCATTTTAAATACATTCACAAAAGGAAAGGTCATCACCTTATCGTCTTGTCTGGTATAAGTGACCTCACCCTGCCAGACGAGGCTGTCGCCGTCTTCCCAGATTCTGATGACCTTATGCTTTCCTGATTTGACAAATTTAAAAAAGGCACTCACATATTCTTCAATATTTTTTCTGCCTTTTACAGGTTCATTATTTGCATACTTAAATGAACCGTCTTCTGTGATGAATTCGCTGAATGCTTTACCGTCTAATCTGTCGATCGAATCAGCTACTTTATTTATGAGATCTATTCTTTGCATGATATTAATTTTTTGGGTTAATTTTTTATACATGCAAATATCTCAATTTAAGATTTAAAATTAAATTCTGATTTGATTCCTTTCAACTGTTTTCATTTTTAGACAGAATTTGCCTGATTTGCCTCGAAGACGCAAAGACGCTAAGGTATATCTTTAGCACCAAAACAATTGAATCTCAATCTATTACAAATGATTTGTTATTTAAAATTTAACATTTAAAATTTACAGTCGCACTTCCGATTACTTCCTTTTAATATCAAAACACAATTAGTAAATTTACGGGATTTAAAATTAATTTTAAAACTTGTTTAAAAAGATACTCATCGCCAACAGAGGCGAGATAGCCGTCAGGATAATTTCCACGGCTAAGGAAATGGGAATAAAGACAGTGGCAGTATATTCCGATTTTGACAGATACTCACTTTTCACAAAACTTGCAGACGAAGCATATCACCTAGGTGAATCACCTTCCTCAAAGAGTTACCTCTTAGCTGATAAGATCATAGACATTGCAATAAAGACAGGCGCGGAAGCTATACATCCGGGTTACGGATTTCTTTCAGAAAGAGGATTCTTTGCGAAGATGTGTAAAGACAACGGAATTAGATTCATCGGTCCTTCTGCCGAATCTATCGATCTCCTCGGAAGTAAGACAGATGCAAAAGGACTGGCATTAAAAAATGATGTTCCAGTCGTACCCGGTACGGACAAGCCTTTGCAGGACATGAGCAAAATAAAATCCATCGCATCGGAGATCGGATATCCTGTTCTGATAAAAGCATCTGCAGGCGGCGGCGGTAAAGGAATGCGTGTCGTGAATGAAGAAGCGGATATAGAAAGTTCATTGCGTATGGCGCAAAGTGAAGCGCTTTCTTCATTCGGAGATGACAGCGTCTTTATCGAAAAGTATATTGCAGATCCAAGACATATTGAATTTCAGATACTCGCAGATGAACATGGCAATGTTATTCATCTCGGTGAAAGGGAATGCTCAATGCAGAGACGTCATCAGAAAATTATCGAAGAGACGCCTTCAGTGATAATGGACGAAAATCTCCGTCATGAAATGGGTGAATGTGCAAAGAGAATTGTAAAAGCTGCCGGATATTCAAACGCGGGAACAGTAGAATTCATAGTCGATAATAAAAATAATTACTACTTCCTCGAAGTAAATACCCGACTTCAGGTGGAGCATCCGATCACGGAGATCCGCACCGGCCTTGACCTTGTGAGAGAGCAGCTAAAGATCGCAAACGGAGAAAAACTTTCATATAAACAGGAAGACATAAAATTCACAGGGCATACGATCGAATGTAGAATATGCGCTGAAGATTCTTATAATAACTTTATGCCTTCGACGGGAAAGATCACTTACATGAAAAAATTTCTCGGATGCGGCATGAGAGAAGATACGGGTATTGAGCAGGATGACGAGATCTCAATCTATTATGACCCTATGGTTTCAAAGCTGATCTCATACGGAGCGGACAGAGAGATCGCAATAGACAAAATGAAAAGAGCTTTAAAAGAATACAAGATAGTCGGGATAAAAACCAATATCGGATTTTTACTTAGTCTTTTGGAAAGTAAGGAATACATTGAAGGCAACTATCATACACAGTTTATCGAAAAGGAATTTCAAAAAAGAATTAACGGCAATGAAAACTCTGATGAAGAGATTAACATTGCTGTCTGTCTGGCATCAGTTTTATTAAAAGAAAAAAAGAGTTTGGTAAACGGAAAGTTTAAGATCAGCAGTAACGGAGCTTTCAGTAACTGGATCAAAAAAAGGCAGGATTCATACAGATGAAAAAATTTCAGATAAGTTTTGCGGATCCTGATTCTACAGGTGTAAGTCATTCAAATCAGGAACTTACTTTACTTTCCGACAACACTGCAATCGTGAACGGAAAGGAAATAGAATTCGACAGTAAATGGCTGAATCCAAATGTACTGATTCTCAGGATCAACAATAAAAATTATTATATCACAGCAGAAGAAAATACTGATGAAAATTTTACTGAGATAAATATCGATTCTTTGACTCACAGAGTAACATGTAAAAGTGAATTCGATATTCTGAAAGAGCAGTTTGCAGGAAATAAATCGGATGATAAATCTAAGTCAGATATATTATCTCCGATGCCCGGTATAATAAAGAAGATGAATGTAACCGAAGGTCAGGAAGTAAAAAAGGGTGATGTAATTTTAGTTCTTGAAGCGATGAAGATGGAAAATGAAATTAAAGCAAAGAAAGATTCAATAATAAAAAAGATCTGTGTGGAAGAGATGTGTTCGGTGGAAAAGAATGAATTATTGATCATGCTTGAATAATTTTCGATAATACTAAACAAGAGTTTTTGACAAAGATCTTTTATTTAATTAAACTAAAAAAGAAATAAATATTTAATGGGATTATTCCTGGCATTTGCGTCACTGATAGCCGCAGTAGTACCAATGTTTATCTATCTGATCATAATCTGGTATCTTGACAGATATGAGAGAGAGCCGTTTTGGTTTGTACTGTTGAATTTTTTCTGGGGTGCGACCGGTGCGATCTTGCTTGGTATTATTGGAAGTCTGATATTTCAGATTCCGCTGAATGAATTGATAAGAGCAGTATCTGATGATAACCCGAGCGAACTGATGAATCTGTCCGGAGCAGTAATTACAGCACCGCTTATAGAGGAAACTACCAAAGGAATTTTTTTAATAATTGTTTCATTCAGCAAAAGATTTGACGGAGGAGTGGACGGTGCAGTACTTGGCGGTGCGATCGGACTTGGATTCGGCATGTCTGAAAATTTCCTTTACTTCATGTCTTACGGTACTACACCTGCATCATGGCTGATGCTTGTTATCATCAGGACATTATTTTCAGCAGTAATGCATTGTCTCTCGACTGCGACTTTCGGAGCTTTCCTCGGCTATGCAAAATTCAAACCCATGATCTTAAAATTCATACTTGTACCGATGGGATTTTTCCTTGCAGTATTTTTACATTTTAGCTGGAATCTTTCTGTAAGTTTTGAGGATAGTACAATATTCGGATTTCTTTTTCTCATACTTTATTTATTTGTTACCTTTTCCATTTTTCAGATCTCAGTTTATTTTGAAGGCAAGACAATTCTTAAAGAGCTGCAGGATGAGGTCAGTCTGGGATTTATCCCGCCTGATCACATTCATCATCTTCCGTATGTAATGCGGCGGTTTAAATACGGCTGGTGTCCTGTGGGAGTAGATCAAAAGAATTACGTAAAGACGGCTACCACTCTCGCTCTCAGAAAATATCAGCACAGGAATGTAAGCGGTATGAAGAAACAGAACTATCAGAGAGATATAGATAATCTCAGATATAAAATTCAGATGATGTTTTATAATGCTAATCTTCATAACTATAACACTTAAGAATTTATATTCAGACTTTTTTCTGTATTAAAAAATCCGATCCTATTTTTATCTTAATTAAACCGGTAAAGATCATAGCTAAAATTCATGAAAATAATTATTTCATTATAAATTATCCTTTTTAATAAATATGGGAATAATAAATGAAATAAGGCAAAAGCAATTTTCCAAAAATGTATCTATACTTGCATCAGGGACAATTATAGTTCAAATCATTTCGTTTTTACTTTCACCGGTTTTATCAAGACTTTACACTCCTGAAGATTACGGACTCTTTGCTGTATTCACTTCCATCATCAGTATCCTGACCGTTATGTGTTGTCTGCGATATGAACTTGCGATCGTTCTTCCAAAATCTGATTCTGAAGCATTATCACTTCTCAGACTTTGCATTTATCTGATCTCAATTCTCTCATTTTTAGTATTGGTAATTGTCTTAATCTTCAAAGGATACATCGCAGAATTACTAGGAACTGCAACAATAGAAAACTGGCTTTTTTTAATTGCACCGGTTCTATTTCTGACAGGATCAGTTCAGGCATTGACTTACTGGTTCAACAGAAAAAAGGAATACAAAATAATTTCAGGTTCAAGGGTTTCTCAGTCATCAGTAAATTCCACATCCTCATTAATTCTCGGATTATTAAAATATAATTCATTTGGTCTGATCATCAGCTCTGCTATCTCTCAACTGTTACCTGCAGTTTTTCTTTATAAAAAATCAGATGTAAGAATTTTCAATACAAATAAAAATGAATCTAATATTCCTGAGTTAAGATCTGTTTCTTTAAAGTATAAGGAATTTCCATTATTCAATTTACCAAGCGCTTTTTTTGATACGCTTTCTGTTAATTCATTAATTTTTATTCTGACATATTTATTTTCTGAATCCGTGACAGGTTCATATTCTTTTGCTTTAAGAATTTTATCCATCCCCGGAATTGTGATCGGCGCATCCATTGGTCAGGTCTTTTATCAAAAGATCTCTGAAGCTTTTTACAATAAACAAAAAATTACTGAACTCATTTTTAAATCATGGAAAGTACTTTTTCTGTTAAGCATTATTCCTGTACTGATCTTATTTTTTTTCGGAGAGGATATTTTCAGATTTGTATTCGGTACGAAATGGACTGAAGCCGGTGTCATTGCAAAATATCTATGCATACTGACTATGTTTACTTTTATCAGTTCTCCGACCAGCAGCGCAATGATAATTTTAAAGAAACAAAAAGAAGCTATGATCCTGAATATCTTTGCTTTTATTTACCGTCCTCTTTCTATAGTAGCGGGATTTTATCTTGGAAATTTTATTCTCGGAATTGCTTTATATGTTATTTTTGAAATTATTCAGATCATTACATATAATACAATTATGATCAAAGCTTCAAAAAAGGCAGATCTTGAATTTTCAACCGAAAATGTAAATGGTAATAATAATAACAATTAATCTGAGACTATGAACATTTTTATTATTCCATCTTGGTATCCTGACAATGAAAACCCGCTGGACGGAATTTTTGTCAGAGAGCAGGCAGATGCTCTTGCGGAATTTCATGAGGATATAAATTTTATTGTTTCCATTTGCAGTAATAATTATTTGAGTATTTCCAGGCCGGACATTTACTTTAAGACTTTGAAAAAATTTAAGTCATCTGCGAAAATTGAAGTTAGTTTAAGGAAAAATCTGATTGAACTTTATAATTCAGCACTGACCTGGACTCCAAAGCTTGGCGGTGAAATAAATAATATTGTAAAAGCACATGAATCAAATTTTCTGAAAGCGAGATCTGAATTCGGAGAGATAGATCTAATTCATGCTCATGTTTCATTCCCGGGAGGTTTTGCTGCAATGGAATTGAAAAAAAAATATAATATTCCTTATGTCATTACAGAGCACATGGGTCCGTTCCCTTTTGAGAAATTTTTAGAAAATGGAAATATATCATCTAAAATTTCTGAACCGCTTCGTAATGCCGACAGGGTAATTGCAGTAAGCAGCTCTTTGTCAAAAAAAATTGAATCATTCAAAATTCCAACACCTGTTATTATTCCAAATCTTGTAAATGAGAATATTTTTACTCCGTCAGAAGCTGAAAATAAATCAGATGATCATAAGATTAAATTTTTAACAGTCTGTTCTTTTGTCGAGCAGAAAGGAATTAAAGAACTGATGAATGGAATTATGAAAGCCGTTCAGCATTCGTGTAATTTTGAAATTACCATTGCGGGATCGGGACCGATGGAACAATACATTGAAAATTTTATAAAAGAAAATAAACTGAATGGTATAATTACACTTATCAGAAATCCCGAAAGGAATAACATTGCCGAACTTTTCAGGGAAAGTGATACATTCATTCTTCCCAGCAGACATGAATCATTTGGCATAGTATATCTGGAAGCAATGTCATGCGGCATTCCTGTAATTGCAACTGATTGCGGCGGACCTTCAGATTTTATCAGAGACTTTAACGGTATACTGATCCCTGTAAATGATGCGGATAAAATATCAGAAGCGCTGATTTATATTTCGGATAATGTTTCTAAGTACTCAAAAGATGTGATCAGAGAGTTTGTACTGGATAATTATTCACGCAAAGCTGTAACTGATAAAATTATATCTTTATATAAAGAGGTTTTAAAAATATATTGATGTTACTTTATTTTACATGGCAGACCTATAATAATAAAATTCAAATTTCTTTTTGACAAACTCAGCAGTTAAAAAAAAAGTATTAATTATTTCACTGACCAATCAGGACAGCGATCCGAGAATATTGAGACAGATCGATTTTCTGAAGGGTAGTTTTGATGTTTACTGTTGTGGGATATTTAACAGCAGTATAAGTTCTGATAAGTTCTATAAAGCTGATCTCACTAAGAATTCCATTTTTATAAAGATAGTTATAGGTACTCTTAAACTTTTAAGATTATTTTCACCGGCAGAGAAATTTTTTTTTAATGTAAAACTGAAAATACATGAATATGAAAATTCTCCTTTGTTTGATCTGATAATTGCAAATGATCTGGATACTGTACCTGTAGCATTTAATTTTTTCAGAGGAAAAAAAGTCTTGGCGGATCTGCATGAATTCACACAGTCTGAATTTGAAGACAAATTTTATTTCAAATACATTCATAAAGATTATGTGATATATGAATGTAAAAAATATTTTCCGAAATTAAATGCAGTTACCACTGTATGTAACAGCATTGCAGATGAATATAAAAAACAATATTCTGTAGATCCTGTGGTTATTACAAATGCTGCTGAATATGAAAATCTAAGTCCTGTACCTGTAGTAAATAAAATTAAGATCATTCATCACGGCGCAGCTATCCGATCCAGAAGGATCGAACTTATGATCGAAACAGCTAAGTTGCTGGACGACAGATTTACTTTAGATCTTATGTTAATTCCAAATGAACCTGACTATTATTCTTATCTTAAAGAAATGATTTCAGGGTTGGATAAAGTTAGGATGATCGCTCCGGTTGATTACAAAAATATTGTTAGCTATTGCAACACTTACGATATCGGGATGTTTATTCTGCCGCCTGTAAATCTGAATTACAAATATGCACTACCAAATAAATTTTTTGAATTTGTAATGTCGCGACTTGCTGTGATTACCGGTCCTTCGATAGAGATGTCTTATTATATAAATATGTATGAACTGGGAATTTCAACTGACTCTTTTAATCCGTCGCAAATTGCAAAAGAAATAAATAAATTAAGCAATGAGCAGATACAAAAATTCAAACAGAATTCAGATAAAAGTGCTTATGAACTTTCTTCTGAAACGAACAGAGAAATTTTTTTAAAACTTGTAAACAATTTAACAGAAAAATAAAATATGTGCGGAATTTGCGGTATAGTTACGTCTTCAGAAAATGTTGATTTCAATATTGTAAAGAGCATGAATGATACGATTGCTCACAGAGGTCCTGACGATGAAGGTTATCTAATATATAATTCTGAGACACAGGAAGTTCTTGATATCAAAAGAGATCTCGCAGGTTCAGAAAAACTTTCTCAAAAAAATTATAATCTGCTGATCGGTCACAGACGACTTTCTATTCTTGACGTATCGGATCAGGGACATCAGCCTTTTAAAGATCCATCCGGAAGATATTTTCTTATACTTAATGGCGAGATATATAATTACATTGAACTGAAAGAGATACTAATCGAAAAAGGTTATAGATTTACTTCCACTTCTGACACTGAAGTTTTACTTTATCTATATCTCGAATACAAAGAGAAATGTCTTGAGATGCTGAATGGTATGTGGGCATTTGTGATACTTGATACAGTTTCAAATACACTGTTTGGCTCACGTGACAGATTCGGTGTTAAACCTTTTTATTATTATCTGGATAACAAAAGTTTTATTTTTTCTTCTGAAATTAAGGGACTGATCAAAGCTCCTCAGATCAGCAGAGAAATAAACAAAGAAGCAGCGTTTGATTATCTTACAAATGGCAGGCTCTCGGATAATGTATCTACACTTTTTAAAAATGTCATTGAATTAGAACCTTCCTCTTACTTCAGTCTTGATCTGAAAAATTTTAAATTTAATTCCGGAAGCTATTACAGTTTGAAATTTAACCCAAGCTGGGAAAAGTTTGATAAAGTAAAATCAGAGAATTATGTTAGTGAAATCAGAGAGAAGATTTTTAATGCTGTCAATCTGAGACTAAGGTCAGATGTGAAAGTAGGTTCATGTCTTAGCGGCGGAGTTGACAGTTCATCGATAGTTTGTGTGATTGATGAGCTTCTGAAAAAAAATAAAATTTCACAGGTTGGTGATATCCAGAAAGTTTTCACTTCATGCTATCCTGATTCTACAATTGATGAAACAGGCTGGGCAGCGCTCGTTGCAGATTCTACTGCAAGCGAATGGTTTAAAACTTTCCCTACATCAGCGGGACTTATGGAAGATCTGGAAAAACTGGTATATGTTCAGGATGTTCCATTCGGATCGACTACTATTTATTCTCAGTATAAAGTCATGCAGCTTGCTTCTGAAAACGGTGTGAAGGTTTTGCTGGACGGTCAGGGCGGTGATGAACTCTTCACAGGTTACACTTATTTTATGAGACCTTTTTATAATGAGATGTTAAAGAATTTTGAATTCTCTTCACTTATTAATGAATATAAGAGTATTGAAAATTCACCGATCAGTAAAAGAGATGTAATAAAAGCTCTTACTATGACAACTGCAAAACTTGTCATGCCTGCTACCATAAAGAGAAAATTATTCAGCATGAAAGTCAGGGAAAATTATCTGCTGAATAAAAATTTTTATAAAAAATATGAACCCAGGCTTGATCTTGGAAAACTCATTGAGATCACTGATCTGAATCATGCATTGCATGACCAGTTTACAAAGACAAGCTTAAAGGAACTTCTGAAATATGAAGACAGAAATTCTATGAATTTTTCTATTGAAGCCAGAACACCATTTGCGGATGATTCTGATCTCGTTGACTATGTATTCAGCATTCCATCTTCATATAAGATCCATAATGGCTGGACAAAATATCTGCTGAGGGAATCCATGAAAGGAATAATTCCTGATGCGATCAGAAACAGAACTGATAAATTAGGCTTTGCAACTCCTGAATATAACTGGTTGTCTTCTATAAAAGACAATCTGAAAGATTATTTTACAGATGATCTGGATGAGTACATGGAGACATCTAAGATAGTAAACAACTGGAACAGTATTTTTGACGGACAGTCAAAGACAGGATTTACCAACATCTGGCGGTTCATAAATTTTGCTGTCTGGAAGAAAGTTTACCAAATGTAATATGCCAAAAGCAGTATTGATCACATCTCATTTTTTAAACTCCAAGAGGAAAGCCGGTTTTCACAACATTGCTTATTCACTTCTTGAGCAGGGATATACTGTGCTTTTCCTGACAGGTAATGCAAGTTACATTCATCATTTAAAAAAAGATTACAGGGCTTCACTGATAAACAAGACTCCTCTGAATAAATTGTTAAAGGAAAAAGATGATCTGTATCAGTTCATACGATTCACAACATTACATCCGGTGAATTTCAGATCTGATCTGATAAACAATATTTTTCTTCCCTCTGTAAAAAAATATTCAGGTGCATTATCCGGATTTGATGATTTAAAAAATTTTATTAGTGAATCATCATTATTTATTTTCGAGAGTTTTCCCGGACTGCTATGGTTCGATTATTTTAAAAGTCTGAACAATAAGGCAAAATATGTTTACAGAGTTTCTGATGATCTGAGACAATTGCGCAAACATCCATATTTAATTAAACATGAAGAGAAAATATTGGATAAATTCGATTTAGTTTCAGTTCCGTCAAAATATATTTATGATGTATTAAAAGGGAAAGGAAATGTTAAACTTCATCATCATGGAATTAATAAAGAATTTTTTGATAAAGTTGATACCAGTCCTTATGGAAATAATGAATCTTTTAAATTCGTTTTTACCGGGAATGCATATCTTGATTATGAATTTCTTGAAACGGCTTCTGAAAATTTTCCCAAAGATGAATTTCACATACTCGGACCTTTTAAGGATAAATTATATAAGAAGAATATTAAATTTCATGGAGAGATAAAATTTGATGATACAGTACCATTCATAAAATTTGCAGATGCGGGTCTGCATACGCTTATATATACCGGTGGCGCAGAATCATTTTCCGACAGTTTAAAAGTAATACAATATACTTACTGCCGGCTTCCGGTGATAGCTCCGGAGTTTATAAAAAGCAACAGGGAAAATTTCATTTACTACAAACCGTTTGACATTGAAAGCATAAAGAGTTCGATATACTCAGCAAAAAAATTTGACAAAGAAAAAATAATTGGTTCGGAAATTTCAGACTGGAAAGACTTAACACTTAAATTAATCTCAGAATAAGAGATCATGAAAAAATACGGAATCTTCGGAGGTACATTTAATCCGCCTCACATAGCTCATTCAATAGTAGCAGAAAATGTCAGGCAGCAGTTAAACCTTGATAAAATTATTTTCATACCTTCTGGCAATCCGCCTTTAAAAAATTCTATACCGGCTGAGCACAGACTTGCTATGGCTAAACTTGCATTCGGAAATAATAAGAATTTTGAAGTCAGTGAAATTGAAATTGACAGGCCTGATGAAAAATCATTTACAGTGAATACTCTTCAGATGCTGCAGAAAAAATATATAAATGATCAGGTTGAATTATTTTTGATAGTTGGAATTGATAATTTAATTGATTTTCCGAAATGGAAAGAACCTGAAAAGTTATTTGAACTTTCTGAAGTAGTTGTGATTAACCGTCCGAATTTTTCTGATACGGATTCTAAAATTGAGTTTTCATCAAAAGTAAAATTCCTTACAGTACCGTTTCTTGAAATTTCATCATCCAGTATCAGGCAGCTTGTTTCAGACAACAGATCTATTCATTATTTAGTAAATCCGGATGTAGAAAAATATATTGCTGATCATAAGTTATATATTTAAAGAGTTGGGGAATTAACAATCAGAATCTATTTTCAAATCACTCTACTAAATTCCCACCTGAATTAAACTTCACAGAATAAAAAATATACACCTCAGATAGATAAATTAATATCCAGAGTGGCTGAAAAGATATAGTATATCTGTCACCCTGCCAGAATGCTATCCCTGTTATTAATACCAGATAATAAAACATTAAAATTAAGTATATGTACAGGGCAAGTTTATATGAACTGGATTTTCTAAGATAAAAAATAAAAATGATACAGGGAATTAAAAATAAAAAATGTAAGGCTAAGAATAAGTTATTTTCAATTTTCATTAATTGAAATAAAAACATATTTTCATGACCGGGTGGATAAGCAAGAAAAGTTGCAGGTCCTGTGATATTTTGAGATAATATGTTACTAATAAAATTACCGATAATGATTTTTTTGTTGTCCAGCATAAATCCATATATGTAATCCTGTGATAAATTTTTTGAGCTGTCCACTGCTGCATCAATATTTATATTATTTACTTCAGCATAACTTTGAGCAAAGAAGTAAGTTTTAAAGGTAGTATTTCCTTTAGCTGAAATTGTAATAATATTATGTTTAGCATACATTAGGGACAATTGAAAAATTACCGGTACAAGTGCAACGATGAGTAAATATTTCCTTTGACTGTTTAAAAATTCTTTTAAATAAAATACCGGAAATACAATTATTAAGAGTACTATTAGCAAAGGAAAAAACACGGGTTTAATAATTGACAAGACTGAAAAAAAAAGTATCACATTACAGAATACAGTCCATTTCCGAATCTCCAAATAATTTACAGTCAAATAATAAATCAGCCAGCATAATACAAAAGTTACTGTCACATCAGTAAGTGCATGCAGTGTAAGAGCAATGAAAGAAAAATTCAGTGAAAAAATTACAGCACCAAAATATGCAAATAGTTTGTTTGTAAGTCGTTTGATAGCTGAAAACAGTAAGTTCACAGAGAGCAGCCAAAATATAAACTGCAAAAACCATACTCCGTAAACTCCTGAAAACTTCAGCATTAGTTTTAGAATGAACGGATAAAGCACGGGATTATTTATAGTCTGTTCAGTATCAGAGTTGTCAAATATCCAGTTACCGACTTCCAGATAATCTTTAGAATCCGGAGTCGAAAACATTACGGTCTCGTTAACTCCTGTATTCAGATTAAGAAAAACTATAAAATAGATCAGCAGAAGGTAAGTATTCAACTTAATCAGATCATTGAAATTTTTCTTTGAAATATCTATCATTATTTGGAAGTTTTGAGAATCATCGGGATTGTAGTAATTGTCGGTACTTGAGTAAAAAAAGTTAATACAACAAATGTTAATTGAGCAGAACTTACAAAAATTTACATAAATTAGTAATAACTTTTTAAAAGTATATTTAGTAATTTTAAAAAATTCAAATCCCCATATAAATATTTGTATCAAATCATATTAAAATATTTTATCATTTTCGAAATAAATTTAAAAACCCTATAAAATGAATGAAGATAATCAAAACAATTTAGAGGAAAATTACAATTCTCCGGAAGGATTAGCACCTCAATATCAGGAGGAATCTCTTTCAGTTTCAGAAGCAATGTCAGGAGTTATTTCAGCACCGGGTGAAACATTCGAAACAATATCTGTCACTGAGAAAAAAAATTACTGGCTGATGCCGATACTTATTGCTGTATTACTTGGGCTGGTAACTTCATTTCTATTTATGCAGGATAAAGAGCTGACTGCAAAAACAATGGAAAAGCAGAAAGAGAAAATGATGGAACAGTTTGAACAAAATATCAAAGATGGAAAGATGACTCAGGAACAGGCAAATAATGCAATGGAGACAATGAATCCTGAAGGTACAATGTTTAAAGTTATTGGATATGGATTTGCAGCGATCGGACCGTTTTTAATTCTTCTGATTCTTAGTGTAATCTATTTTGTAATATTAAAGATAATGAAATCCGAAGCCCACATTACTGATGTTATGAATGTAGTTGGACTTTCATATATAATCATTGCGATTGGAAATCTAATTGCAACAGTTATATCTATTGTAATGGGTGATCTGAGCAGTCTGAGTCTGGCTATGTTGCTAAGTGAAGAATCTGTTGGAACTAAAGTCTTTACTATGATCTCAAAAGTTGACATATTCTCGATCTGGTTTTATACAGTAGTGGCGATTGGTATTACAAAGATCGGAAGGATCAGTATGGCAAAATCTGTTTCATTCGTATTTGGAATTTGGTTAGTATTTTATGTAGTAATAATTTCATTATTCTTCTGATGAAAGAAACTGATGCAATAAATTTATCTGAGATTCCTGAAGATACACACAATGAAAACCGTGCAAAGCTTGCAAAAAAATATTCAAAAATAAATCAGATAATTTCATTGTCCGAGACAGTGATCTTTTTTGCTATAACAGTAATATTTATTGCAGGAGGATATTCAAAAGAGGTGAAAGAATTAGCATTTAGTTTTACTACAAATGATTACGCAGCAGTTCTGATTTTTTTTGGAATATTCGGTATTATACAATCTGTTATAACATTTCCATTAAGTTTTTATTCTGACTACACACTTGAGCATAAATACGGATTATCGAATCAGACCATTCCTGGATATTTTAAGGAAAAAATAAAAGGAATGTTAATAGGACTGCTGCTTGGAATTCCACTGTTGCTGATATTTTTTTTTATCATAAAAAATTATAGTGAAAGCTGGTGGCTTATACTCGGAGCAGTGATGTTCTTTTTTTCTGTAATAATCGGAAGACTTGCTCCGACACTCATCATGCCGCTGTTTTATAAATTCAAACCACTTGAGAATGAAGAGATAAAGCAGAAGATATTATCACTATGTGAAAAAACAGGTGTAAGAATCCAGGGGATATTCGAATTTAACATGAGCAAGAATACAAAGAAAGCAAATGCAGCATTCACAGGTATTGGAAAATCAAAACGCATCATACTCGGCGATACACTATTGAAAAATTTTTCACCTGAAGAAATTGAGACAGTATTTGCTCATGAGATGGGTCACTATAAAAAAAGGCATATTATGAAACTAATGACAGTATCTGTATTCATGACTTTTGCGGGGTTGTATCTAACATCTCTTGCATATTCGAATTCACTTAATACTTTTGGATTCAATTCTGTCTCAGAGATTGCTGCTTTACCTTTACTGTTTATTTATTTAAGTTTGTTTGGTCTGATCACTTCACCGATATCAAATATTCTTTCGAGAAAATTCGAGTGGGAAGCCGACACATTTGCCATAGAAACAACACGTGACAAAGGAGCTTTCATTTCTGCCATGGAAAAACTTGCAGATCAGAATCTTGCCGATAAGACGCCTAATAAAATAATTGAATTTTTATTTCATTCGCATCCATCAATTGATAAGAGAATAAAGTTTGCAGAGGATTATAAACTCTAAAAAATTCAGTTTTAAATATCATTCTACTACAGCTCCATTATCAATCCATGATTTAATTTTTTTTATATCGCAGTCAGAGAGTTTATCACCTTTAAAAGGCATTGCTGTTACTCCTTCTGAATGTGTAATTGCCATGTATACGTCTCCTGTAAGTGCTATTTCTTTAAACTTTTGAGGATTTGTAAAATCATAACCATTTTTAGGTTTGGGTCCCCCGTGACAGCCGGTACAATTTTCCTCAAGAATAGGTTTGATATCATTTTCGAATGTCATATTTTCAAATACACAATCAGCTGCGGAAACTTCACAAGTGTTATTCAACATTCCCTGATCTATCCATTTATAGATCACATTTTTTTGTTCGTCAGTTAATTTCTTGTTAGGAGATGGCGGCATTTTATTTCGACGAAGCATTTTCTCGAGTTTGTTTTTATATCTGTCTTTGTTTGTACCGATTCCGTTTAATATTGACTTAAATTTATCACCGCCTCTGTTCCTGCCTTTGCTATTGTCATCAAAACTATCGTCATCGAAGTCATCATTTTCATCTTCTATTTCTACAGTATTCATTAAACTTTCATAACTTGAAAGAATAACGCCATGCTTTTGAGATTCTTCATTGTGACATCCTGATTTTGCACAGTTGGTTTGAAGAATTGGAAGAACATCCTGTTTGAAATATACAATATTTGGATCACACTCAGATGTATCAGTTTTTGAAACAGGATTTAAAATAACTGACTCCGAAACAAAAGAATAAAAGCTTATCACAAATATTAGCAAAAGTGAAGCAGAGAATATGACATAGAAGTTTTTCATTGTACAGATATTATTGAGTTTTTAGATTTAAAAATAAAGCATAAAATAGAAAATGAATTAGGATTTAGCAAGTTTATATATGTTTCAATTGTAGTATCGAAGTAAACAAACTTCAGAAAGTGAAATTTTATGAAAATAAATTTTCCATAATATAAACATTGGTTCTGATTTACAGCTTAAGGTATTAAAACCCATTAACAAAATTTTTAAAACAGCTTTCAAACTGCACATTAAAATTTACAGATTGAATTTAATTTGTAAAAACTTTTGCAGATTTTAGCATATTGATAAAATGATGACTAAAAAGAACTCTAAAAATCCGGGCACGAAAAAACCAATTCCTCAGAAATTATTTGATAAACTGATCAAATTCGAAGAGGAAAATCCTTTTAAAATTCTTGGTCCGCATTTAAATAAATCTGAACATACTGTTCAAATAAATACTTTTCTTCCATTTGCAAAAAATGGATGGATAAAAATAAAAGGAAGTGATAAGAAGTATGAAATGGAATGTATTTCTGATAAAGGGATCTTTCAAAAAATATTTATAGATCGGGACAATATTTTTTCCTATAAAATAATTTACAAGAATTTTGCTGACGAGCTGATTGAAATATATGATCCTTATGCTTTTAATATTCAGTTAAGTGATCTTGATATTCATCTTTTAGGAGAGGGAAATCATTTTAAAACATTTGATAAACTCGGTGCAAGAATCTGCACAGTTAATAAAGTAAAGGGAGTTCATTTTTGTGTATGGGCACCGAATGCAAAGAGTGTCAGCATTGTAGGTGAATTCAATGACTGGAAACACGGTCACCATCCGATGCAGAGAATTGACGGCTCTGGATACTGGTGTCTTTTCATTCCTGAAATGAAAGAAGGCACGATGTATAAATACACAGTCAAATCTAAAAAAGGAGATGTGATTTTTAAATCTGATCCTTACGCTTTTGAAGCTGAGCTCAGACCCGGCAATGCTTCGATTATATCTTCATTTAATAAGTATAAATGGACAGACGTTGATTGGATGAAAAAAAGAAAAAATTCTTCTAAATCAAAACTATCATTTAAAACCAAAGCAATTTCAATTTACGAAGTCCATCCGGGTTCATGGAAAAAAGATTTTGACAATATTGATTTTCCAAATGAATGGGGTTATAAAAATTACAGACAGCTTGCACATGAGCTTGTGGAATATGTAAAGGAAATGAATTACACACACATTGAATTACTTCCTGTGATGGAACATCCGCTGGATATTTCATGGGGCTATCAGGTTGTAAATTATTTTGCGCCATCGAGTCGTTACGGAAGTCCTGAGGATTTTCAGTACTTTGTAGATCATTGCCACAATAACGGGATAGGTGTTATACTCGACTGGGTACCGTCACATTTTCCGACTGATGAACATGGTCTTGCAAAGTTTGACGGCACACAGTGTTATGCATATGAAGATCAGTTAAAAGGATTTCACAAAGACTGGGGAACGTATGTTTTTGATTATGGCAAAAATGAAGTTGTAAATTTTTTGATTTGTAATGCTTTGTTTTGGTTTGAAAAATATCACATAGACGGATTAAGAGTCGACGCTGTAGCATCTATGCTGTACCTGGATTATTCCCGAAATGATGGAGAATGGATCCCTAATATTCACGGAGGGAATGAGAATCTCGAGGCAATAGAATTTCTAAAAAAGCTAAACGAAACAGTTCATAAAAAATTAAAAGGCGTGATGATGATCGCTGAAGAATCATCTTCATGGCCGGGGGTGACGAGAGCGATACATCTTGGCGGACTGGGATTTGACATGAAATGGAATATGGGCTGGATGCATGATATACTTGCATATTTTTCAATGGATCCGATCTACAGAAAATTTCATCATGGTAAACTTACATTTGCAATATGGTATGCTTTTAATGAAAATTTTCTGCTGCCTATTTCTCATGATGAAGTCGTCCATCTGAAGAAATCTGTAATAGAAAAAATGCCCGGAGATGAATGGCATAAGTTTGCGAATCTCAGACTGATGATTGGATTTATGTTCAGTCATCCGGGGAAGAAACTTAACTTCATGGGAAATGATATTGCTCAGTATAAAGAATGGAATTCTGAAGCTTCACTTGACTGGGAAGTGCTCGACAATGAAATGAATAAAAAGTATCATGATTATTTTCGTGAACTGAACAGACTTTATAAAAAGTATCCGGCATTTCATGAAGATGATTTTGAAAGTTCGGGATTTCAGTGGCTGGATTTTTCTGATGCGGATAAATGTGTGATCGCATTTGTAAGATTTAATAAGGATAAAAGTGAGATGCTGCTCTTTACTTTTAATATGACACCTGTGGAGCGTGTTGATTATTTATTTGGAGTGCCAAAGTCCGGGTACTACAGGGAAATTCTTAACAGCAATGCAGAGGAATATGGCGGAACAGGACTGGGTAATTTGGGTGGAATTCATTCTGAAAATAATCCAAGGTATGAATTTCCTGATTCAGTAAAACTGACACTTCCACCATTGGCGGTGAATGTTTATAAATATGAAAAAGGTGATGTTAAGAAAATTGAAAATGAGACTGAAGAATTAATTGAAGACATTGAAGTTGAAATTACTAAAACAGAAACTAAACCGGCAACAGTTGATATTTCAAAAGAAGTTTTAAATGAGTATGCGGAGGAAATTTCTGAAGATATAAAAATTGAATCTGAGCAACAAAATGAAATTTTATCTAAGGAGAAAAAAGATAAGGAAGTAGATAAACAATTTGAAATGAATGAAGATGAGATGAATGAAAAGATAAAAGAGGTTATTAGTAAGATTAAAAAGTTTTGAATGATTAGTTTCATTTTAATAAAAATAAATTTAATTAAATAATACTCCTCCAAAAGATTAAGCATAAAATTAAATATTTACATTTTCTACTGTTCTTTTTGAGCGATCCCCCTTTGGAAGCACAAAGGGGCAGGCTCCAAAGAACCAAAAAAATCACCGCTGGTGATAAATTGCCGGAAATTCTTTCGCTTGGCTACAAAAATATAAACTCTTCACCCGTTAGAAGAACACTAACGGATTCGTCATACAGTATATTTTTGCTTAACGCCATAGCTCAGAATTTCTTTACGGCAATTTATCAGAGGCGGTAATTTTATATAAGTTTTTAATCAAATTTAAACAGCGGAGATTTCCTTTTAAAAAATAAATTACATTTTAAATATATATCTAACTATTTGTTTCATTTATAAAATGCTTATTTTATGCTAATGTGAATAAATATTTTAAGCAAACAATTAAATCATTTTTATTGAATACGAAAATTAATATTATAGAAATCAGAATTTATAAAAGTTTGATCTTGTAAATTTCCATTTAAAGAAATTAACACTAAATACAAAATGAAAAATATAAACTCATTTCTGAATAATTTCAATATGTCTGTTGATGAGATAGGCGCAAAGGAGCGCGCAGCTTCACTTGCATCGAGGAGCATTAAAACGGCGAGTAAGGAGCAGGCACTCAGGACGGCGATTTCGATGATCGATCTTACAACGCTGGAAGGTAAAGACTCTGATGGGAAAGTTCGCGCAATGTGTCAGAAAGCCATTCATCCAAAACCCGGTGATGACTCTATTCCGCATGTAGCTGCAGTTTGCGTCTATCCTAATATGATAAAAACTGCGAAGGACGCTGTAAAAAATACAGGAATTCACATTGCATCAGTAGCAACTGCATTTCCTTCAGGTCAATATCCGCTCAAGCTTAAATTAGAAGATGTTAAGCGTTGTATAAAGGACGGAGCAGATGAGATCGATATGGTGATTTCGAGAGGCGAGTTTTTGTCGGGTGATTATAATTATGTATATGATGAGATAAGACAGATAAAGGAGGAATGTATTAATTCAAGTAAGGAATACAGTGATAAGCACGAAGTGGATCGTGATGTTCATCTGAAAGTAATTCTTGAAACAGGCGAACTGGAAACTTTTGACAATGTTAGAAAGGCAAGCTTTATAGGAATGATGGCAGGCGGAGATTTTATAAAGACCTCTACCGGGAAAGTTCAGCCTGCAGCCACTCTGCCTGTGACATTAGTAATGCTCGAAGCGATCAGGGATTATTATTCTGAGACGGGAAAAAAGATCGGAATGAAACCTGCCGGCGGGATTAAGACTGCAAAAGATGCGATTGCATATCTGGTACTATTGAATGAGACACTTGGAGAAGAATGGATGACACCTGATCTTTACAGACTCGGCGCCAGTTCAGTGCTGAATGATATTCTGATGCAGCTTGATAAACAAAAGACAGGATTTTATCAGAGCGCAGATTATTACTCTTTAGATTAAATAAGGTTAAGTACATTGAAATTATTTTATATAATTCTCTTTATACTTTTTTTCAAAACGTCATCATTGTATAGTCAGGAAGATACTACATTATATTTTGAAAAAGATATTCGTGTTGACGATTACAGAATAATACTGAAAGCAAATAATTCTGATTTCTTTTCGGGAAGCATTTCTGTAATTGATAAATATAACGATACCGTATTTTTCAGAGAAGATATTTTTACAAGATTTATTTCTGATACTTTGATAGATCTGGATATTAATGGAACAAAAGAGTTTGTTCTGGATCTTGGAACAGGAGTGAATGCGTATGATTTTAATATGCTTGTTATATTTGATTTCAAAAAAAGTGATCAGCCTCTTTTTGAAATTCATAATGCTGAAATAATAGCCGGCACTGACAGCATTCCGAAAATTGTATCTCACATCAGATTCAGTCCGCTTTATCTTGGCATGGGTTATGATTATTCTTTAAGGTATATCGGAAACAGATTAGTCCTTGAGACAGATCCGGATTCAAGTAAAGTACTTCAGAGTCTGGACATAAACGATGTCGATTTTATTGAAAATCTTAGCGGCTTTAAAAGTGAGATGGATGAATGTGACAAATTAACCAATTACATTTCATTTTTTGAACAGTATATTTTTCAGAAAATGCTATTGAATAAAGAGCTGGAGGGATGGAAATTTTTTGATAAATATTATACATGTCCGGATAAAGAAAGTGCAAGAGATGATCTGAAAGAATCAATAAAGCATCAATACAAGTATCTTTCAGAAATGGATCATAGTTTTCAATTTGAAAGATAGAATATTTTTTAATAATTTAAATATAGAATCATGCCTGAGATACAGGAATACAAAGGAAATAAAATTCTCAATCTGAATCCCGAAAGTAAATTTACTTTTTCATTCGGTCTTGCAAAAGCCAAGCTGATACTTGAGAATTTAGATGTGATTAAAAAGTTTGTAGAGTCTGAGGGAAAAGATATTGGTGATGCAGGAAGCAGTGAGAGTAAGGAAGATCAGCAGATCTGAAAATGTTGGGCTTGCCACGAAGACTCGAAGGCTCAAAATTTTAATTTATGTTAATGATTTTATTTAGAGACATTGTGAATGAGTGAAGTTTGAAACGGAGTTTCAAAACAAAGTCCGTTACCAAACGGAGTATGGTAACGAGCGGTTTTTGGGCAGGCAAATTTAGGAGCGAGTAAATTCAATAAATAAAATCAAATGATCTTTGATACTTTATTTCTTTTGATAAATTTTCCGTACCCTTTGCTGATGTTGAGTTTTCCTTTATCAACGACATTCTTACCGCGAAGAAAAACAGTTTCAACTTTACCTGTAACTTCCCATCCTTCATAAGCTGAATAATCTACATTCATATGATGAGTCTTTACTGAAAGAGTATGTTTCTTTTCGGGATCAAAGATGACAAGATCTGCGTCACTTCCAATTCCAATAGAACCTTTTTGCGGGAACATGCCGAAAATTTTTGCAGCGTTTGTCGAAGTTACTTCTACATATTTGTTAAGACTGATCTTAGCTTTATTTACACCTTCTGAATAAAGTAATTCCATGCGATGCTCGATGGCAGGATGTCCGTTTGGAATTTTCGAAAAATCTTTTTCTCCCATAAGTTTTTTCTCCCAGGTAAAAGGACAGTGGTCTGTACCAACGACCTGAACAAGTCCCTGATTGATGCCTGCCCACAAGGCTTTTTGATCTTTCTTTTCTCTGAGCGGCGGAGACATTACCCATTTTGCACCTTCGAAATCTTTTTCATACAGAGATGCATCGAGCAACAGATACTGGATACATGTTTCCACAAAAACTTTCTGATCACGCTCAGTTGCTCTGCGGATCTGATTCAGTGCGCCTTCGCAAGTCATGTGAACTATGTAAGCCGGTACTCCTGTATAATAAGCCATATCTGCAAATCTTCCGGAAGCTTCGGTTTCAGTAATTTCAGGCTGAGAGAGGTAATGATAAAGCGGTGAGAGTTTTCCTTCTTCCCTGTGTTTCGCGATCAGAAAATCAATCATGTCTCCGTGCGTTGCATGAACAGTAACTACTCCTCCTTTATCTCTGACCTCATTCATTAATCCGATCATCATTCTGTCATCGATCATGAGCGCGCCTTTGTATGCCATAAAAGTTTTAAAAGAAGTTATGCCTTCCTTATTAATCATTTCGCCTATTTCTTTTTTTGTATCTTTATTAAAATCAGTGACAGCCATGTGAAATGAATAATCACTTAAGGCATTGCCATCGGATCTGCTTTGCCATTCTCCTAGAGCTGAATAAAGAGATTTGCCCTGAGTCTGAAGGACAAAGTCTATAACCATAGTCGTCCCGCCGTGCAGAGCAGCAGTGGTTCCTGTTTCATAATTATCACTTGAGAATGTACCCATGAACGGCATATCCAGATGAACGTGCGGATCGATCCCGCCGGGAAAAATGAGTTTTCCATTTGCATGGATGACTTCATCTGCCGGTATGTTAAGATCTTTTCCGATGGCTGAAATTTTTTCCCCTTCAATAAAAATATCTGCGATATAATCTTCAGATGAAGTAATGACTCTTCCATTTTTTATTAAGACTGACATAATTTATATTTTATTTTTTTTAATATTAATTTGTGTTGTGTGAAGTAACTTCCTGATTACCTTTTCGATTTTTCATTAAAAATAAATAAACTGTAAATGATATTCCAAAGCCGACAAACCATGCATAGTGATACAGATTATCAATGACCTGCGGGAAAGTATTCTCGCTCACCAGGTGGACAGTTGTTAAAAACCCAGGAACATTCGGAATGATCCCTGCAATCAAAGCAATCAGCGCAGCTCTGTTGTATCCTTTAAAATAAGTATAAATTCCTGTAACACTGTATAGATCATTCACCTTCAGAATTTTTTTTCTGATAAAATAATAATCAGCAATCATGATTCCACCAACCGGTCCCAGCAGGCTTGAATAAGCGATCAGCCATGTAAAGATATAGCCATTCGGATCGGAGATGAGCTTCCATGGAAAGATGAGAATGCCAAGTACACCTGTAATGTAACCGCCTTTTTTAAAATCAATTTTTGAAGGAACGAGATTTGCAAAATCATTTGCTGGACTGACTATATTCGCAGCGATATTTGTAGCGAGTGTAGAGACAGCAATACATATCATTGCAACAGCGACAATAATTTTATTTTCGAATTTTCCAGCGAGGACGACGGGATCCCAAATCGTATTTCCATAAATAATCACAGTAGCAGATGTAACTACAACTCCAATAAATGAGAACAAAGTCATTGAAGGCGGGAGACCTATGATCTGTCCCATAACCTGAGCTTTCTGACTTTTGGCATAGCGGGTAAAATCGGGAATATTTAAAGAAAGAGTAGCCCAGAATCCTACCATTCCTGTAAGTGCTGGGAAGAAGAAATTCCAGAACTCAGCAGAGGATTGAAATTTATCCGGTTGGGATAAAATCGGTCCGAAACCATTTCCTTCTGAAACAGCCCAGTATAACAATGCAAGAGCAGATAGAGGAAGAAAGTAAGCTTTGAAAACAAGTAATTTTTTTATACTGTCAACACCGAGATATACTACATACATGTTCAGAAGCCAGAAAAGAAAAAAACAAATTGCCGGACCGGTTTCCAGTCCGAAAGATTCAGGAAATATCGATGGAAGCTGTGTAAGTGAAGGCATCCAAGTTGCGATCATCAGATAAATTGCAAAGCCGCCGATCCATGTCTGAATACCGAACCACCCGCATGCTACAATGGCTCTTAGAATTGCGGGAATGTTTGCGCCTTTTGTACCGAAGCTTGATCTTGCAAAGACAGGAAATGGAATTCCGTATTTCGCACCGGCATGGCCGTTCAAGATCATTGGAATAAGGACGACAGTATTACCAAGAAAAATAGTCAGGATAGACTGCCACCAGTTCATACCGCCTTCTATCAACGAACTTGCGAGCATGTAAGTCGGAATGCAAAGACTCATACTGATCCAGAGTGCAGCATAATTCCAGGTATTCCATGTGCGTTTGGATTCAGGGACAGGTGCAAGGTCTTCGCTGTAAAGTGAAGCTGATGGAGAATTTACGGGTTCATAAGACTGATCTTTTATCATTAAAAGTATAAATTTTTTCTATAATTAATTCAGTATTCTAATTTAATTAAGAGTCCGTAGAGCACTGTTTCTGCCGAATTAAAATTTTCTGTTAATATTTCTTTCCGCGACAACCCTTTTGCTCCCCCTTTTTTTGAGACTGTCTCAAAAGGATGCTTTTTCCAAATTTTCCGATTGGGAAAGTTGAAATATAGCTCAGAGTCACATATAAATTTTTTATAAAGAGCGTATTTTCTTACTTTTGAGACAGTCTCTTTTAAGGGGGAATTACTTTTACTTTAATCTGAATAGTGCTATTAAATATTTTGACATATTCAAAAAAAAATCACTGAAAATTTTCTTACAATTTTGCAATTAATTTAGGTTGTATTCGAATATTTTACGAAACTTCCTGATCAGCAATTTTCAGTGCTTCGGAAATTATATCCATACCTTCGTCGACCTGTTCTTTTGTAATACAAAGCGGAGGAGCAACGAAGATCAGATTCCAGCGGCTGATAGTGTACATTCCAAGTTCAGATAATTTTGCAGTCACTTTTGGCATGACTCCCATTTCATCTGGAGAAGCATTCCATTTTGCCATTGGTTCTTTAGTCTCACGATTTTTAACAAGCTCAATACACCCGAGCAGACCTGTGTTTCTGAAATCTCCTATGGACGGATGCTTACCCATCATCTTGCACATTTTCTGATTGACATACGTTCCCATTTCTGCAGCTTTATTAATGAGATCTTCTTCTTCATAAATTTCCAGAACTGCATTAGCAGCTGCAAGAGTAACCGGGTGTGAAGAATAAGTAAGTCCAAGCGGAAGAGGTTTATCATCAAAAGTTTTTGCAATTTCTTCAGAGATCATTATGCCTCCGAGCGGAAGATAAGCGGAAGTAATACCTTTAGCCATGCACATAATATCAGGTGCTGTATCATGATTATCAATACCGAACCATTTTCCGGTTCTGCCGAATCCGCTCATGACCTCATCATCAATAGTAAGAAACCCATATTTTTCGGCAATAGCTTTTACACCTTTCCAGTAGCCCGGAGTTAACTTGATGCAGCCTGAGGAACCGGATTCTCCTTCGAGAATAATAGCAGCAACATTCTGCGGACCTTCATACTGAACAATCCTTTCGAGATGTGCCAGAGCATTTTCGGTACATTCCTGAGGAGTTTTACTGTTCCATGGACATCTGTAAAAATACGGATTTTCCACATGAATAAAATTCGGAGCCTGTTGTGAATCGGCGGCATGTTTACGGGGATCACCACCTGCAGAGAATGCTGTATAAGTCGCACCGTGATAAGACTGGTATAGAGAAATTATTTTATGTCTGCCTGTATATAGCCTGGCAAGTTTAACAGCATTTTCAACTGCTTCAGCACCGCCGAGAGTAAAGAAAGTTCGGTTCAGATTTCCGGGTGAAATGTCAGCAAGCTTTTTACCCAGCACAGCTCTAGCTTCAGTAGTCATACTTGGATTAATATAGCTGACCTGCTTCATTTGTTCGGAGACCGCATCCAGAACTTTAGGATGACCGTGACCGATGTTTACACAGATAAGCTGAGAAGAAAAGTCGAGATATTTTTTTCCATCCATGTCATAGAAATAAACACCTTCGGCTTTGTTAATGACGGGAGGTGAGATTCCTTTTTGTTTAGACCATGAAGTGATGGTATGTTGGAGACTTAAATTTATTATTTCGTTTCGGGAGAGGGTGGTTGAGTTCATTAAGTATTTTTATATAGTTAGAAATTTTTTAAAAACCGTTTTAACGGTTTTTAGATGCCAAAGCGACCATATTTTTTTAAGAATATATCGCAGTCATCTTTAAATGAATATTGTTTATGAAACTCCTTTTGGATATCAATATATCTGCTGATTTTATCAATTTCATTTTCGCTTACGGAGTGAGCGAAATAACCTTTCTGCCATGAAAACTTTTCCTCTGTAAGTTCGTTTTGATTTATCCAATGTGAAGTTTCACCCTTTATATTTTTTAGAATGTCTGCAGGACAATAAATTGGATTTAGTAAAAATAATATATGGGAGTGATCTTCTGTGCCATTGATATTAATTACTCTTGATTTATATTCGGTAGTTATTTTAGAGAAAATTTTATTATACAATTCTTTTTCGATTGATTCTTTGATCATTGGCAAACTATCTTTTGTTCCAAAAAAAGCATGTATACAAATGTTGATCTGTTGATAATTCATCGTTCTCCTTTCATTTTAATAAAACCGTTTAAACGGTTTTATCATATTATTTCATTGATAATAATAAAATCCAATCTGTTTCTTATACTAAACTGTTACAATAAAATCTTATTCTACATTCTTAAAACTCGTTAACTATTTCTTCGACAAAAACCGATAAATCGGTTTTTCCATAATATCCAAAATAAATTAAATATACTCTAACTAAATTCCGTATTATGAATATATCTTCTAATTCAGTTTGTTAATTCATCGCTCCCTCTGCTTTGTAATTTCCATAAAAACCGTTAAAACGGTTTTAACAAAAAACTCACCTCCACCACCTCACGACATCCAGTTCCTCTTAGCCTCAGCATTCCATTTCGTAGTAGTCTTCTTCTGCAATGTCCAAAACTCTATCGAACTCTTTCCCGTGATATCACAAACTCCAAATTTAGACTCATTCCATCCGCCAAATGAAAACGGCTCTCTCGGAACAGGCACTCCGATATTTACACCTATCATCCCTGCACTTGCTTTGTCCATAATATATCTTGCAGCTCCTCCGCTTTGTGTGAATACTGATGCGGCGTTTCCGTATTCCGAACTGTTTTCGATCTTCAGAGCTTCATCAATATCGTTAACCCTAATGATTGCAAGTACCGGGCCGAAGACTTCTTCTTTGGCAATTGCCATTTCAGGTTTTACAAAATCGATCACTGTAGGTCCGACATAAAATCCTTCTTCTTTACCTTTGACCGAAGTTTTCCTTCCGTCCACTAAAACTTTTGCACCTTCATTTTCAGCATCAGTAATATATCTTTCAATTCTTTCTTTTGCTTCTTTACTTATGACCGAACCGAGATTATCTCCGGGTATAATTTTTCTTGCTTCGTCACAGATCTTCTCAACTATACTGTCGATCTCACCGACACCTACCATTGCAGATGCGGCCATGCATCTCTGACCGGCGCAGCCTGACATTGATGCAGCTACGTTGTTTGCGGTCATTTCAGGATGTGCATCCGGCAATACTATCAAATGATTTTTCGCTCCGCCTAGTGCTATACATCTTTTTAGATTAGATGTAGCTCTTTTGTAAACGATCTTTGCTACTTTTGTCGATCCGACAAATGATACTGCTTCAATCCCCGGATGATCACAGATCGCTTCTACAATTTCTCTGTCTCCGTTTACAACATTAAATACACCGTCAGGTAGACCGGCTTCCTTCAGCATTTCGGCTATTCGGTTTGCGCTGATCGGAACCAGTTCAGATGGTTTTAATATCATACAGTTACCAAGTGCAATTGCATTTGGTATTGTCCAGTGAGGTACCATGTGAGGAAAATTGAAAGGTGCGATCGATGCTACGACTCCGATAGGTTTATATTCAATTCGGCATTCCACTCCCGAACTCACTTCCATAATTTCACCGCCGACAAGCTGTGGCAGTGAACATGCAAATTCTGTCAGCTCAATACTTTTTTCAACTTCAGCAATTGATTCGTCCATTGTTTTTCCATTCTCAATGTGGGTAAGCTCTGCAAGTTCTTTCAGATTTTTTTCAAGCAGGGTTTTGTATCTGTAAAATACCTGTACTCTTTCCTTAATTGGAATTGCTGACCATCCCGGAAATGCTTCTTTAGCTGAATTTACTGCTTCGTCAAGATCTTTCATAGTTGACATAGGTACTGTGGAAATTATTTTACCGTCTGAAGGACAGATCACTTCCATTGTCCTGTGTCCGTTCTTTGTTAGTTTTCCCGATATATAATTCTTAACTTCAGGTATCTGCTGATTCATTTTGTTTTTATATTATTTGAAATATTATCTTTTGTGAAAATAGATTTTTAGCATTTTAAAAAAAAGGAAGATTATGATTGGCATAAGGAAATATCAATACTATACAATTAAAACTTGAATATTAATATCTCTATTAATATGTTATTAAAAATCTATTTATGGCAAACGTTTCAAAACAATATTTCATATTATTTCTATTCCTTTTTTTAATTTCTGTTGGAAATGTTTTCCCACAGGATATACCTCCAAAAATACTTGTTGTAACAGCTCACCCGGATGATGATGCACTTTTTGCAGGAGCTAATTATAAAATAATTCATGATCTGAAAGGAACAGTCGATCTTGCCTTGATTACAAACGGTGAAGGCGGATATAAATATTCGACACTCGCAGAAGATTATTACGGCATCGAACTTACAATAGAAGATACCGGCAGGAAGTATCTTCCCGAGATCAGAAAAAAAGAACTCGAAGCCGGCGGAGCGATCATCGGCATCAGGAATTATTTTTATTTTGATCAGAAAGACAACCGTTATATCACAACCGAAAACATTAGGGAAATTCTCGACAGCAATGTATGGGATCTGGATTATATCCGATCTAAATTAAAGGACATATTAATAAAGGAAAAATATGACTTTGTATTTATTATGACTCCGACTGAAGGAACGCATGCACATCACAGCTCTTCAGCAATACTTGCACTTCAGACAATTCAGTCACTTGACGAAGGTGCAAGACCAATTGTACTTGCAGGTTCGGGATCTTCATTGAGCGATACAGTTAAGAATATTTACAAAGGTCTTAAAGGTTTTCCGATCACAAATGTAAGCGATACAATTCCGTTTCAGTTTGACCGGACACAGAAGTTCGGATTCCGGGAAGTTCTCGATTATAAAATAATTGTCAACTGGCTGATAGCCGAACATAAGTCTCAGGGTACAATGCAGCTTGGCATGAACCGCGGTGACATTGAGAATTACTGGTATCTTGACATTAATCCTGAAAGCGGAAAAATAAAAACTCAGGAGCTTTTCGATAAACTAAAAATAAATTATTATCCGAAAAAAGAATATGATTAATATATGAAAATTTTATCCCCGCTGTTAATTCTCATTTGTCTGATTTTAATAACAGGCTGCAGTAAAGATTCAAGAAAGAAACTTACTGTTTACTCTCCTCATGGAAAGGAAATGCTGACTGAATTTGAACAGCGTTTTGAGGCTGCAAATCCGGATACAGATATTCAATGGCTGGATATGGGTTCACAGGAAATTTTTGACAGGATTAAAACAGAAAAAGAAAATCCGATATGTGATTTATGGTGGGGCGCTCCTGCTACGATTTTTATGCGCGCTGAAAAAGAAGGTTTATTAGAGAAATATATTCCCACATGGGCTGAAAGTATTCCCATATCAAGTAAAAGTAAAGACGGAAACTGGTTCGGCACTTATCTTACACCGCAGGTAATTGCATTTAATGACAAAACTCTTACAAATGAAAAAGCTCCAAAAGACTGGGAGGATCTCATTAATCCTGAATGGAAAGATAAGATCATTATCAGAAATCCTATGGCATCAGGGACAATGCGTGTGATCTTCTCGGCAGCGATTGCAAATTCCATCAAGACTACCGGTAATGATAAAGAAGGATTTGACTGGCTGAGGAAACTTGATGAAAATACTTCTGACTACGCTGCTGATCCGACACAGATGTATATAAAACTTTCCGGGGAAAAGGAAGCTGTTACTCTCTGGAATATGCCTGATATAATTCTGCAGAAGACTCTATACAATTATCCGTTTGGATATAATTTCCCGGTTGATGGAACGGTCGTTCTTACGGATGCCATTGCAATTATTAATGGTTCAAAAAATCCTGAAGGTGCAAAAGAATTTTACGAGTTTGTCACAAATGAAGAAAGTCTGATAATTCAGTCAGAAAAGTTTTTCAGAATCCCTGCAAGAAACGATATTCCAAAAGATAAACTCCCAGATTGGGTAAGACAGGCTGATTATAAAACCATGGATCTTGACTGGGAACTTATCTCTGAGAATGAATCCGGCTGGATGAAACTCTGGGATACAGAGATTAAAGGAAAGTCAAGATAATTTTAAAATCTGCAAATATTAATTTCTGAAATACCAAAATGGCAAATCTTGAGATCAGGAATATCACAAAAAAATTTAATGATACAGAAGTTTTATCTGACATGAACATTGATGTCCGGCAGGGAGAATTTTTTTCAATAGTCGGACCAAGCGGATGCGGCAAGACTACGCTATTGAGAATTATAGGAGGTCTTGAATTTCCCGATTCCGGAAAAATCATTGTCAACGGAAAGGACATTACTTCTCTTCCTCCTCAGAAAAGAAAGATCGGCATCGTCTTCCAGAATTATGCTCTCTTTCCAAATATGACCGTCTATCAAAATATCGCCTACGGTCTCGAGATACTAAAAACCGATAAATCGGTTTTAAAAAACAAAATAAACTCCGTCCTTGATATCGTCTCGCTCTCTCACAAAACAAATAACAGCGTCACTTCTCTCAGCGGCGGAGAACAGCAGCGCGTATCTCTTGCCCGTGTCATTGTCACCGAACCCGAACTCATTCTCTTTGATGAACCGTTATCAAATCTCGACTACTCTTTGCGTATCGAAACACGTAACGAACTCAAACGCCTGCAAAGAGATGTCGGTATTACTTCTGTCTATGTAACTCACGATCAGACTGAAGCTCTTGCCCTTTCTGACAGGATCGCAGTTTTAAATAAAGGCGTAGTTCAGCAGACTGGTTCGCCGTATGAAGTTTATTATAATCCGAAAAATAGTTTCACAGCTTCGTTTATCGGACACGCTAATTTATTTGATGAAAAAAATTCTGAGCAGATCTTTAAAATAAATACAGGTAAAAATAAAGTGCTCGCACTTCTGCCTGAAGAAATAATACTGACTAAAGATGATGAGGAAGGCAAAGGAAAAATTACCGATGTTCAGTTCACAGGATTTTCGATTGAATATTCTATTCAGATAATTAATTCTGACAGGATAATTAAAACTCTTTGTACTACTACTTCCGAAACAGAACATTTAAAAACAGGTGACAGGGTTTCATTAAAAATTTCTGAAAATAACAGAGATAGTAATTTGAGAATACTTGATAAGTAATGAAAAAACTTTCATCCGTAAATAAATTTTTACTGGCAGTTATAATTTTTTTTACATTCGGATATATAATTTATCCGATGATCTCACTTGTCAGAGAAAGTTTTACACTGGCAGACGGATCGTTTACACCGACAGCTTTTCTTAATGCATTTTCACCATCCTCTGTATCTGCAACTTTAAATTCAATTTTACTCTCAGTTATAACAGTCATTGGCAGTGCATTTATCGGAATTCTGTTTGCGTATATCTTTCAATATCACCGCATTCCTTTGAAATCATTTTTCTCATCAATCATCATAATTCCTGTTGCTACTCCACCGCTGATCGGTGTAGTTGCATTTCTTTTTTTACTCAGTGAAAATGGGCTAATCTCAAAGTTACTTACATTTGTATTCGGCATGAACGGATCGCTGTTCAGCTTTGACGGATGGGCGGCGATCATAACAATACATGTATATTCTTTCTATCCTCTTTTCTATTTATTTGTATCTTCAGCTTTAAAAAAGATCGACGGTAATACAATTGATGCATCTTATTCACTGGGAGCATCAAAGTCGAAAACTTTTTTTAATGTGATCGTTCCTCAGCTTATCCCGTCCATGATAGGAGCTTCGCTCATCGTCTTTATGGCGAGCATGGCGTCATTCTCAGCGCCTTTTATTTTCGGCGGGTCGGAAAGATTTTTAACTACGGAAATTTATTCTGCAAAAATAAACGGAGATAATTCAGCTGCATCCTCACTTGCTGTAATGCTGACTATAATTTCTTTACTGTTCCTGCTGCTGCTCAGATTTTACAGATCACGGAAAACTTATGAGATCAGATATAAAGGAACTCCGAGGACTGTCATTACCGGACATAAAAAAGGTATCAATATTTTAAGCTCAACATTTACTGTGATCTTTTCTTTTTTAATAGTTTTGCCGATTTTCACTTTGCTGTTCCTTTCTTTCATACCCGAAGGATCTTTGATGAGAAATTTCTTTGCTGAGCCGTTCACATTTGGAAATTATTCAAAGATCTTTGGTGAAGCACAGTTCTTTGATCCTTTTATAAACAGTCTGCAGATGTCCGTCATTGCAGTAGCAATAACTGTTGTCATTGGAGTCGGTACGGCTTTTCTGATCGTTAAGAAAAATGTAAAAGGAGGAAATTATCTCGAGAGTATTTTGTCGCTGCCATACGGCATTCCGGGAACTGTCATAGCACTTGCATTCATTCTCTCATTTAATTTTCCAAGTGTATTTACTGGTTTCATTGCACTGGTCGGAACGTTCTGGATACTGCCGCTTGCATACGCCGTCAGAAATCTGCCAATACTTATGCAGTCTTCAATATCAGGGTTTCATTCGATTGATCCGTCTCTGGAGGAAGCATCTTTTTCTATGGGAGCAACAGGTGTCCGTACATTCAGAAAGATCACAGGTCCATTGATCTTTCCCGCTGTGCTCAACGGAGCACTGCTTGTGTTTATAAATTCAATCGGTGAATTCGTTTCTACAATTCTTCTCTATACTTATTCCACGAAAACTATTTCAATAGAAATTTATTCTCAGCTCAGAATGTACAACACCGGTGCAGCAGCTTCTTACGGCATCATATTATTTCTTATCGTTATGATAGTGGTATATTTTTCGAGAAAGACTCTTGATAAATCTGTCGGAGTAAGTTAAATAAAAAAGTTTTCAAAGTGACTTATGCTTTTTGGATTTTATAGTATAGGAGAATTTTTAGGATAATTAAAATTGAGAAAAATAAAATTGTATTTTGTTTTTTTTTTATGTAAATCTAGAGAAAAAGGAGAAAGTAATGAAAACAATCTTACGCTTTATATTTATTATTTCAGTACTGATATTTTCAGTAAATGCATCCATAGCATTAAATGGCTCCTACACTGTCGGAGCTGGAGGTGATTTTCCTACAATTGACAGCGCTGTATCAACCGCACAGGCACAGGGATTAGGCGGACCGGTTATATTCAATATTAAATCCGGAATCTATAATGAAGAAATTATTTTACAGAATATATTTGGGTTGAGTTTTACAAATAATTTGACATTTCAATCCGAAACAGGGAATGCAGCAGATGTAATCATAAATGGAAATGTGTTCGTGTTTCAGGTAAAAGCTAGTTTTGTGTTTTTTCAAAACCTAACTATCGGCAGCTCATCCCAAACCAGTTTTCAGATCTATTCATCTTACACTACAATTAAAAATAATATCTTTACAAATGATTCGAAAGGAATTTTAACTTTTGATCAGTTTCCTCCGCGCAATATAGAAATAACGGGAAATACAAACGTACCCGGTATAGGTCTCAATCCGTGGAGGGATTATCAAGGACAAAATGTGATTATTAAAAATAATTCTGTAAGTGGGGGAATTGTTGTTTATTTTTATTTAAATGTTTTAATAGAAAATAATATTACGAAATTTATCAATACCAGTTCCAGTTCTAATGCGACTATTTCAAAAAACAAAGTGAATGGAACAATTGAATGTGGCGGAGGATATTATAATATTTTCAATAATTTTTTATTTAGTGATTCACCAAACGACTCTGCTATTTTTAGTAACGCAATAGGAAATGTCATTTATAACACATTCAGTTATTCTTCCCGAACCAGTATAATTCTCTTTGGTGACAGTACAACTTTTTTGAATAATTTAATGATCAATAAAAGCGGAAGATATTCTTTTTATGTGTATTCAGGTGGTCCTTTTTTTGGGAATCCTAAGTATTCAGATTATAACAATTTTTATAACAATGGAAATACGGGATTGATAAAATGGCATAATGATGATTTTGATAATGTAAGTTCATATTTCAACGCTACCGGTAATGACGAACATTCAAACTCACATCCCGTCACATTTGTTTCTCCGACAGATCTTCATCTCGCAGGTTCTTCACTGGGAGATCAGCAGCTTGCCGGGATCCCTACTTCTTTAGTACTTGATGATATAGACGGTCAGCCGCGTGACCCTAGCCATCCTTATAAAGGTGCTGATGAATATATAGATTTTCCATTGCCGGTTGAGCTTGCATCATTCACTTCATCTGTATCCAATAACAGAGTAAATTTAAAATGGACTACTTCATCTGAAATAAATAATTCAGGATTTGATATTGAAAGGTCTTTTCTCAAAAATAGTATATCAGAAGATTGGTTAAAGGTCGGTTCGCAGACAGGAAACGGCACTACAAATTATCAAAGCAGTTATGAATTCAATGAAAAAGATCTTTTACCCGGGAAATATTATTACAGATTAAAACAAATTGATTACAATGGAAACTTTAGATATCATAATTTAACCGGTGAGATTGTTATTGGTATTCCAGATAAATTTACACTTTCTCAGAATTACCCTAATCCGTTTAATCCAAAAACTGTTATTAGTTTCGGACTGCAGTTAGCCGGGAGAATTTCTATAAAGATTTATGATGTTAATGGAAAAGAAATTTCATCATTGGTAAATCAATCAATGGAAGCAGGATTTCATTCTACAGAATTTGATGGTTCAAATTTTTCCAGCGGAGTGTATTTCTACGTATTAAATTTTGAAGGTAAAAACATTGATAGAAAAAGAATGGTCTTGTTGAAATAAATCAACTATCAGAAATTCGAAGTCAATATGAAATGTTTCTGTACAGTAACTTTCAAAAGGTCTAGAGTTATCTATAAAACTATCTCTGCAAAGTCACTTAAAAACTGTCCCCGCAGAGTCACATGCTTTTCAGACTCTGCGGTTTTGTAAATAGAAACATTCAGTTCAAAGTCTCCAAAGAGTCTCGTGTTTTTAGGATTCTGCGGAGTAACGAATTTAAAACTCAACCCGGATTAACAATTTTTTCATAATAATTACTGTGACCACTCTCAGCTAATTCCTTTAGTATAAACAGTGCTTTATCCCATGCATAAGTAGACCATTCCTCATAACTTTTTTCAAGCTCCTGATAAATACTCAAAACAGTAGCACCATCTTTTCCACTAAGACTGTAAATCTCTTTCATGCCTTTCCATTTTTCCGCTTCCTCATTGTCATAGACCTCTTCATTGTTTAATAATATTCCCTGATGTTCCATAGAAATAATTTCGTTTGGTTTGCACTCCATTAATTTACTTACCAGTCCTTCACCGGTTGGAGTTTTAAAAAGTATCTTGCTGCCTTCTTTCCAGTCTGTCTGAAAATGAGAACCTTCACAAAACTCAGCTGTCCAAATCCTGTATGGTTTATCTTCAGTCAAAACTTCCCATATCTTTTCTTTTGTTGCGTTGATCAGAACTTCTTTTTCTATTACTACTTTTTTCATATTCTTTGATTTTAATCCGGGGTAATATTTTCAGACACTGTGGAGTCCTGATTGTTAATTTATAGTTATAAATAGATCTCGCTTAATTCAGCGGTGTACTTCAATAATTTTATTTTAAATGGTTTCAATTTTTCTGAATGCCTTAAGAGTTATATCCTTTCTTATCCCGGCAAATTCGTCCATATTAAATCCAATAGCTGGTTCAACATTTGTTGCAAAATAGAAAATTCCTTTTTTAGTTTCAATATATCCAACAAACCACCCCAGATTATTTTCACCACTCACAGCCCAGCCGGTTTTACCGCTGAGTTTGTATAAGTCGTTCTCATCTATTATCATTATCCTTTTCATTATTTCAGATGTACGAACTGAAATGGGCAGCTCTAAATTATAAAGCTTTTTCAAAAAATCTATCTGCTGCATCTGTGAGATCTTTGATTCGCCTGTAAGCCAGAATGTATCTATATTGCTACTGTCAACAATCATATTTCCATAATCGAATTTTTTTAAATAATCTTTCATTTTAACAGTGCCGATCTCCCGTGCGATCTGCTGATAGCAAGGTACACATGAAAACTGAAATGCGTCTTTAAGAATCAGATCCTTTTCCCATTGCGGCAGAAATTTTTTCTTGCCGTCCCATTTGAAAACTGTGCTGTCATCCTTAGCTACACCTGTCTCAAGAGCAATAATTGAATTTGGTATTTTAAAAGTAGATGCAGGAATAAAACCGGTTGAGCATCTTTTGAAATCATTTGAATAATAAATTTTAGACTGCGGATCAAAAATCAAAACACTACCGATCAAACCTACACTGTCAATGATCATCTGAAAGTCCTCACGGTATTCCTCTGTTACTTTATCATGATGAATATTATCAGATTCAGAAACCAGATCTGAATTTTCATTTGAAATTTGATCGGATTTTTTTGGAGGGGAACAGGATATTAACAGACTGATACTTAGTATAAATAAAATGATTTTCATTTAATTAATTTGTGGTAAAATTTTATTTAAGAATTGTTTTGGAATGCAACCAATTATTAATCTAAAGAATATTTATGTAAAATAAATTATTCAAAATATTTTTCAAAAAAAAATCAGCAATAGAATTTTTTAAAACGAATAACTTCGAATTTCTTTTTCAGTTTCTATGATCTCTCTGATCTGTTCGATAAACCATTTATCTATTTTTGTTGCCTGAAATATTTCCTCTGTCGTTGCATCGAGTAGTAGAGCATATCTGATATAAAAAATATTATCAGATCGTGGAGTCTGAAGTTTAATAAGTGTTTTGGATCGGAGAGAAATTTTCTCCTCAGTACTGAGATTCATGATCTGGTCAAATTCATATTTATCTTTACCATCAGCACCCAGTCCTGCTCTTCCTGTTTCAAGAGATCGGATAGCTTTCTGAAAAGCCTCTTTAAAATTTCTGCCAAAAGACATCACTTCACCTACAGATTTCATTTGTACACCGAGCACGTCATTATCAGGATTGGTGGATCTGAATTTATCAAAATCCCATCTTGGAATTTTAACAACTACATAATCAATCACCGGCTCAAAGCAGGAAGGAGTTGTCTTTGTAATATCGTTTGGAATTTCGTCAAGCGTATACCCGACAGCCAGCTTAGCTGCAATCTTTGCGATAGGAAAACCGGTGGCCTTTGATGCAAGTGCTGAACTCCTTGATACCCGCGGGTTCATTTCAATAACGATGACCTTGCCTGTATCCGGATCTACAGCAAACTGAATATTGGATCCGCCTGTCTCCACACCGATCTCGGAAATAATTTTTTTAGCAGCATCTCTAAGTTCCTGATACTGTCTGTCACTCAAAGTCTGTGAAGGTGCAACTGTAATTGAATCACCTGTGTGTACTCCCATCGGATCCATATTTTCGATTGTACATATTACAACAAAATTATCATTCACATCACGCATGACTTCAAGTTCAAATTCTTTCCAACCTATCATAGATTCCTCTACTAAAACTTCATGAGTCGGAGAAGCATCGAGTCCTTTATTTACAATCGTTTCAAATTCTTCTACGTTATAGGCAATTCCTCCTCCTGTTCCGCCAAGTGTAAATGAAGGTCTTATGATCAAAGGAAATCCGGTTTTATCTGCAAACTCTTTTGCATCTTCAAAATTTTTTATAAACTTTCCGTTGGAGACATTGAGTCCGATCTTTTTCATTGCGTTATGAAAGAGTTCGCGGGATTCGGCTTTATTTATGGAATCAACTTTTGCGCCAATAAGCTCAACATTATATTTTTGCAATATACCTTTTTCATGAAGATCCATTGCTGCATTCAGTGCGGTCTGCCCTCCCATTGTAGGAAGGATTGCATCGGGTTTTTCTTTTCTGATGATCATTTCAATATATTTACTATTGATCGGTTCTATATAGGTTGCGTCTGCAATTTCCGGATCGGTCATGATAGTCGCAGGATTGGAATTAATGAGTACGACTCTGTATCCTTCTTCTTTAAGTGCCTTGACCGCCTGCGTCCCAGAATAATCAAATTCACAAGCCTGTCCTATCACAATAGGACCGCTGCCGATTATCAGAATTGTCTTAATATCAGTTCTTTTTGGCATCGGAATTTTTATTAAAATATTTTAAAGAATTAAATCTGAATTTCACTAAACTGTTTCCTTCTTTTTATGAACTCCGTTATGTATAACTTTTTTTCCTAGAGATTCTTTCAATTCTTTCTCAGTTTTTATTACTGCTTTCTTTAATAAAAATTCCTGAATGTTTTTTTTCTCAAACTGAATATCATTCAGTTTAAGAAAATCCTCTTTGCGTATATACGAACCGTCATCGAGCATGACCCAGGTCTTTGCAGTATCTGTAAGATATAATTTGAGAATATCGATAGCGTCCTGTTTAATTCTTTTGTCTTCGATGGGAAAAAATATCTCGACTCTTCTGTCAAAATTTCTTTGCATTATATCAGCACTGCCGAAGTAAAGTTTTGGTTCTCCATTGTTATGGAAATAATATGCACGGCTGTGCTCGAGAAATCTCCCAACTATACTGTAAACGTTAATGTTTTCGCTAAGTCCTTCAACCTGTGGACGAAGTCTGCATATTCCTCTTGTAATCAAATCGATCTTTACACCTGCTTTTGAAGCCTGATAAAGTTTTAAAATAACTTCTTCATCAACAACTGAATTATTTTTAAATAAAATATAACCGTTATTATTTTCTTTGTGCGATTTTATTTCATCATCAATAAGTTTCAGTACTTTCCTTCTTAGAGTAATAGGTGCAACAAGTAATTTATTAAACGACTTTTGTTTGGAATAACCGGTAAGGTAATTAAAAAGATTTGAAGCATCTTTGCAAAAATCCTGATCAGTAGTAAAAAGTCCAAAGTCTGTATATATCCTGGATGTAACCGAGTTATAATTTCCTGTACTTAAATGCAGATATCTTTTCATTCCTTTTTTTTCTTTCCTTACAACAAGTGCCATTTTGCAGTGAGTCTTAAGTCCAACAAGACCATAAACCACATGAACTCCGGCATTTTCTAATTCCCTTGCCCAAATAATATTATTCTCTTCATCAAATCTGGCTTTGAGTTCGACTACGGCAGTAACCTGTATGCCGTTTTCTGCAGCTTCAATAAGTGATTTGATAATTAACGAATCGCCGCTGGTCCTGTAAAGTGTAAGCTTGATAGCATATACATTAGGGTCTTCAGCAGATTGTGCAATGAATTCACTAACAGATGAAAAGGAATAAAAAGGATGATGAAGCATAATATCATTTTCTGAAATAGCTTTAAAAAAATCTTCTTCCTGTCTGAAATAAGAAGAAATTCTTGGTGTAAAACCTTCGTACTTTAATTCTCTTATATCGATTTTATATAGTGACATTAGGTCACCGAGATTAAGCATTCCGTCTATTTTATAAATTTCATTATTCTCAGCCTTTAAAATATTTTTCAGAAACGCAAGAAGTATATCAGGCATTTTATTATCAACTTCAAGTCTTACTAAAATCCCCAGTCTTCTTTTTTTTACTTCTTCTTCAATAAGAGTAAGCAGGTCTGCAGCTTCCTCTTCTTCAAGTTCCAGATCAGCATTTCTTGTAATACGAAAAGCATAGGAATCAATTACTTTCATTCCGGGAAACAGCTTTACAGCATTAGCTTTAATTATATCTTCAAGTAAAATAAAATGATATTCCGTTCCATTATTTATGAGATAAAACCTTGAAATATTATTTGGTATCTGAATTACACAAACTTTTTCCTCGACGACTTCAGTATCAGGATCATCAAGTAATATTGCAAGTGCAAGGCTTCTGTTTATTAAATTAGGAAAAGGGTGTACGTTATCAATTGCAAGCGGCGTAAGAACAGGAAATAACTCCTGGTCAAAATATTTGTCTAATACTGATTTTTTTTCATCATTAAGTTTTTCATAATTCAGAAATTCAATTTTATTTGATTTCAGCAGTGGTTTAATCTCATCATTAAAAATCCTGTGCAGGTCTTCAATTTGCGGAGTAAGAACTTCAAATACTTTATCCTGCTGTTCCTGTGCTGTCATTCCGTCAGTGGAAAGATCATTCACCTGGCTGGTGATCTGCCTTTTTAATCCGGCAAATCTAATCATAAAAAACTCATCAAGATTAGTACTGAAGATAGAAAGGAATTTAAGTCTTTCAAGCAGAGGTTGAGAAGAATCTTTTGCTTCTTCTAAAACTCTTTTATTGAACTCAATCCAGCTTAATTCCCTGTTTAAAAAATATTCTGATTTTTTCTTTGACATGTAAATAAATTTAATTTTAATAGCTAAGATTTTCCATGTAAATTTTTTTATTTTATATGACTTGTTTACAATCATAAACATTCCGAATTTGTGAAGCCCCGATATTTAAAAATTAAACCTATTTTATGGGGAAAAATATATTTAGCTTAGTTAAGTTTACAACATATCTCATCTGTACTTTCCTGTTATTTTCTTTATCTTCAAACTCAAAAGCTGTTACAATTACCGAAGACTTAGATCCTGAGACAACACTCTGGCTACAGCGTGTTAGTGCTGCAGGTGGGTCAGTTTCTGACAGCATAGTTTCTGCAGTAGATGATTATATAAAAGAAATAAAAGGTTTAAAATATCAGAGCTTAAATATCAGAGACAGGATATTTCGTGAGAATTGGTTTTGTGGAAATTTTAATGCTGCTTTTGTACCGATTATTATAAATCCAACCGGTTCTCCTTTAGCTATGGGAAATCCAACGGATGTGAACAGAAATTTTACTTCTTCAAATTATAAAGATACCGGTAAATATAGCGGATTAAAAGGGAATGGAGTAAACCAGTATATTGAAACAGGATTTACACCTTCACTGATAAATGAATTCCCTTTAAATGATGTTTATTTTTTATTCTATTGCCTTACAGATTCAGTAGATAATGGCAGATCTGGCAGCAGAGGAACTTCGGGCAGCGGCTTTTATGCTTATCCAAAATTTGTTACAGGAAATTCACATTTTGTATTAAATTCCAATACTGGCGGGGTTGTAGTATTTCAGTCAATTAAAGGTTACACTCTTCATCAAAGATCTAACAGCCAGGAGATTAAATCTTACTATTCATTGAATCAGGTTGGTACATCTCAGGTAGTCACGACATCAAAACCGGATAAACAAATATATATATGTGCTTTTAATAATAACGGAGTAACAGACACATATTCCACAACGAGATACGGCGGATATTCATTTGGTAAAAGTTTTTCTGAACAGGCTAGAGTTGTACATTTCAATGCTGTTCAAAGACTAATGTCCAGACTTGGAAGGAAATTGCCTGAGTCAATTCAGACTGATTTGAAATCAAAACTCATGACATTTACCGGTAAAAATCTTATAGTAAATTATGAAACTCGAAATAACGGAAATATTAAATTTGGTCTTAGTGATATCAATGGAAATGTGATAAGTGGTTATTCAGTAGATAACTGTTTACCTTTAACTGGAAATGAATTTACAAAAACAGTTTCCTGGAATTCAGGAAATGATTTAAGTTCTTTTGTAAATACTCCATTATATTTAAATATAAGGATGACAGATGCTGATTTATATAGTATTCAATTTCAAAATCAAATCGTCCAGACTGATAGTTCGAAGCAGGGATTCAAGATAGGTACTTATAAACAATTCTTTGCTGACACATTATTTATAGGGAGTTTTCCAAGTGTTATGAGAAAGATGCATAATCCTGTAAAAGATCCTCAGCCTGTAGTGAGACCTGAACAAGAATGGGAAGAAAACCGTCTTTTTACAACTTATAGCAATGTAACATATTCGAAAAGCATTGAACAAAACAGAATGGTTTTCAAAATGTGGCTCAGGGCTGTAACCGGCACATATAGACTACCTGTATATTATGAATCAGTAGATGGTGTAAACTGGACCAGGCCGGTGCTTGAGCAGTTTAAATTTAATAACAGCATGGAAAATAATATCATGTCTGATGCTCCATATCCTGGAGGTTTATACACAGTAGTAGATGATTCACTTTATAATCAATCAGATTCTACCAGAAGATATAAATCTATGTTCAACACACACTCAAATGGTTTGAGTTATCTTAATGTTTCATTTTCATATGACGGTATAACCTGGATACCATATGCAGATAATCCTGTAGGGTATATGGGAGAAGATCTGACATCAGGGGGCTGGAATCCTGTGATTGGAAAATACTTAGGATATTTCAGAGATTCACTGGGTATTAGAAACGTTTCAAGATACGTAAGTAATGACTGGATTAACTGGACGAAGACAGGTAAAGTATTAGTGCCGGATGAAAATGACCAGGCAGTTACCGGATATTATAATTTACATGTATTATTCAAGGACAGTGTTTACTGGGGATTTTTAGGACATTTACAGCTTAATTCAAACGGAGATGAAAATCCTCCAAATCCATCTCGAACGGATAATACAGTTCATATTGAATTGGTATTTTCAAGAGACGGAATAAATTTCACTAGATGCGGAAATAGAATGCCGTTTCTTGACATAGGTCCACTTGCTGCATGGGATGATCAATGTGTTTATTCTATTGGAGTGCCAATTGTTGTTGGTAATGAATATTATTATTATTATAACGGATTTAACACAAAGCATATGTGGACAGCACCCCCACCTGCAAACGGTCAACCAAAGACTGCACAGGTTGGATTGGCAAAAATAGGATTAGACAGATTTATTTCTTTGTCGACATATTAATTATGAATACATTTAAGTCATGAGACATAAATAATGAGATCAGAACTTTAATTGGATTTAACGAAATCACAAAGAAACTGAATATATCAGATATCACACAGTCGGAAAGTCTCAGTTCTTAAGACGCTAAATGAAAAAGATTTCAGTTTAGAAAAGGAAGTTAATGAGAATCTGACAGGATTGGGATTTCATGAAGCATATCATTTAGGTCAGATTGGGATATTAAGGAGAATGACCGGTAGAAAAAGTCTGATAGGATAATAGAGCAAAAACCGTTTAAACGGTTTCCTGCTCTATTAAACTGAGATTGCAATTATTCTAACAAGATAAATTTCTATTGATATTTACTCTGAAGGAATTTTCACTTCTTCTATTGACTTAGGTTATTTCTGAAATAAACCGTTAAAACGGTTTCTACCCCAAATCCTCACCTCTCAACAAATTTCAAAGAAACCGAATTTATACAATATCTTAATCCCGTTGGCGCAGGTCCGTCATCAAATACGTGACCCAAATGTGCTCCGCATCGGCTGCATAATACTTCATCCCGCGACATTCCTTTTGAATTATCCACACCTACTATTATATTCTCCTTACTAAAAGGCTCGTAAAAACTCGGCCAGCCGGTTCCTGAATCAAATTTTGTATTCGATTCAAATAATTCCTGATCGCACCCAATACACAAATATTTCCCTGATCTTTTATTTTTATCATATTCTCCTGTAAATGCACGTTCAGTTCCTTTTTGTCTTGTCACTCTGTACTGTTCCTCTGTTAATATTTTTTGCCATTCCTCTTCGGTCTTTACTATTTCAAACTCAGAAGTACTCTCCTCTTTTACCTGAGATTTTATCGAATCCTGAAAATTGCCAAGAGTTACTTCCTCTTTTTTCGAACATGAAAATAATGTTACTAACATTAAAAATATTGTTAACATAATTGGTTTTATAATCATTTTTGGTTTAAAAATTTATTGTGTGTGTTTTAACCTTTATCTTTTCTGACAAGTTCATCCTAAAAAAAAATATCAGACAAGATATTCACTATATAACTCTAAAATTCTTTTATATTCTTTTACCGCTTCTTCTTTGTTGTATCCCTCCTGCTGTATAGTAAAGGAAAGTGATCTTAATTTTCCTGTGCATTCTAATGATTTTGTAAGATGATCACTTACTGAAAGTTGCTTGTGCATTCCAGTAAAAATAGTTGCTGTCGCTGTGAATACAGCTACTATTCCGCATGTCCATTTCCAGGCAACAGCTCCCTGTCCTGCAACAGGTCCTGTAAAAGCTGTTAATCCGGCAAGCAGTGTTGCCAGTACACTTGCAATAAGACTTATCATTATAAATCTGGAATTTGTTTTCTTTAGTTTAATGTAATTTTTCTCCGACTTTAAAAGACTTTCCCTAATTTCATTTGTCATTTTATTTCTCCTGTGAATTTAGTTATTAACAAATATAATAAAAATAATTTTTTGAATTTTTATTTATTTTATATTACTCAATATCTTTTAAATCAATTGATTTAATTTCATTTATTTACATCCATATGTTTATTCGGATAAAAAACATTATCGAAAATCTTATATAAATTCAATATTTTATATATACATTTTTAAATTTAAATTAATATAACATGGCAGCATTAAGATTAGGAGACACAGCACCCGATTTTACAGCAAAGACTACTGAAGGAGAGATCATCTTTCATAAATGGCTTGGAGATAAATGGGGAGTTCTTTTTTCGCATCCCGCTGATTTCACACCTGTTTGTACAACTGAGCTTGGTATGGTATCTAAACTCAAAGATGAGTTTGATAAAAGGAACGTAAAAGCAATAGGACTGAGCGTAGATCCGCTTGACTCACATATTAAATGGATCAATGACATTAATGAAACTCAGAATACAACAGTTAACTTTCCAATGATCGCAGATGAAAATAAGTATGTTGCTAATCTTTACGATATGATACATCCGAATGCTGATAATACTTTAACTGTCAGATCTGTTTTTATTGTCGGACCTGATAAAAAAATTAAACTTACTCTTACATATCCGGCTTCTACAGGCAGAGATTTTTTTGAAATTTTAAGAGCAATAGATTCTCTTCAGCTTACTGCGAATTATTCAGTGGCTACTCCGGTTAACTGGAAAGACGGCGATGATTGCATTATAGTTAACTCGATTTCTAATGAAGATGCTGTAAATAAATTTCCAAAAGGATTTAAAGAAATTAAACCTTATCTGAGAGTTACACCACAGCCAAATAAGTAATTTACATATTTGATATTATAATGACAGGCAAAGTAAGTTTTTTACATAGTCTGTCTTAAATTCTTTCATCCGAAACCTAAAGACTTACTTACCGTTTTAGATGAAGTCTTTTATTTAATGTTAAAAGATTTTTAATCTGTAAAAGTTTTAACACCTCACTGCATTTTTATGAATAATTAATTTAGTTAAATTAATCCAGTACTTTTTAAATTTATGTTAAGATTTTTTAATCTGAAAAATTTCTTTCTGAATAAATGAAATATATTTTAATAGCAATCTTATGTGTCTCCTTCTTAAATGACGGGATAGCTCAAACTGATGGTGTCAGCAAAAATTCTTCTCCATTTAAAATTGCAAGACTGAAATATTCAGGCGGTGGTGACTGGTATAATGACCCGTCTGCTGAGATCAATATGATGGAGTATCTTAAAAAAAATACTGTCATTGATGTTGATGAACCAAAATTCTATTCTGTCGATGTCGCTTCTGATGATATATTTAATTATCCATTCATTTTAATTACGGGTCACGGAAACATAGAGCTTTCACAATCTGAAGCTGCACGCCTCCGAAAGTATCTGGAATCAGGCGGTTTTTTATATGCCGATGATGATTATGGAATGAATGAGTCTTTTAGAAAAGAACTTAAGAAAATATTTCCGGATGATGAACTTCAGGAACTTCCCTTCAGCCACGAAATATATAATTCACATTTTTCATTTCCCGGAGGATTGCCTAAGATTCATGAACATGACCAAAAACCTCCGCAGGGATTCGGGATTTATAAAAATGGAAGACTCTGTGTTTATTATACCTTTGAAACAAATATATCTGACGGATGGGCAGATACAAAAGAACATCAGGATCCGCCCGAAAAAAAGGAAGAGTCTTTTAAAATGGGTACTAACATCATTGTGTATTCTCTGATGAATTAGTTTTATCAATTTTAATGCTAATTTTATTTTAATTGTAAAATGATCTTAAAAAAATATCCTGATTCGATTCCTAATGTCAAAGATAATTTCATAGTTCATTTTACTTCACATTCTTCAGAACTCGACAGACATATAACTCCTCTTACTGTCAAATGCTCTATGAAGGGACTTGAGAAGTTTCATACTTCAGAAAGTTCATATGGTGTAAGTCCCGCAAGTTTCCTGATACTGAATGAAGGTCAGCAATGTGAAAGCTCTATAATAAACGAATCTGAATCTTTCTCAATTTACTTCGAACCCAGGTTTGCAAATTCAGCTTTGAAAAGTCTTATTACTCCAAGTGATAAAATGCTGAATCATTCATTTAAGCCGGTAAGTCAGCCGGTACATTTTTTTGAAAAATTGTATCCGCATAATAATTTTCTTTCACCGGTAATAATGAAAATGAGACTGGCTTCAAAAGTAAGTTATGATGATGAAAACTGGCTGAAAGAAAGATATCTGGAAATGCTTGACGGTCTTCTGAAAGTTCACAAAGATTTGTATAAGGAAATTGAAAAACTTCCACCGGTAAAACTTTCCACTAAAACTGAACTATACAGAAGAGTCAGTATTGCAAAAGAATATATTGATTTGGAATTTACTAATGATCTTACACTTGATAAAATTTCTAAAAAAGCATGTCTGTCACAATTTCATTTCCTCAGAATTTTTAAATCCGTTTACAAACAAACTCCGCATCAGTATCTCACTAAAAAAAGAATTGATAAAGCAATAGATCTTTTAAGGAAATCTGACATGTCTGTTACAGAAATCTGCTTTGAGATCGGCTTTGAAAGTGTTGGTTCATTCAGCTGGTTATTTAAAAATAAATTTGGATTATCTCCAGAGACATTCAAAGAAAGCTACCGCAGAAATATGATGAAATTTAAACTTTTAAAATAGCTCACTTTTATTTTATAAAAACCCTGAAATATTTTTCCGATTCAAAATTTAAAATTTCAATTACACATCAATATCCTTTTTCAAAATTAGCAATAATCGAGAAGTATTAATTTTTAGAATTCTATATTTTTATATAAATTTTACAAACTTAAATAAAGGAGATAGAAATGGCAAACTCAATTAACTGGTTCGAGATACCTGTGACGGATTTCGGCAGAGCTAAAAAGTTTTACAGTGAAATATTTGGAATTGAAATGCATGAAGAAATGATGGGACCGCATCAGATGGGATTCTTTCCGGGTGAAGGTGTAAGCGGAGCGATCATTAAAGCGGATGGATATAAACCTTCTATGGACGGGGCTCTTGTCTATCTCGCCGGAGGAGAAGATCTGACAGGCGTAATGAATAAAATCGAAAGTGCCGGCGGCAAAATACTTCAACCAAAATCCAAAGTAACTGATGAAATAGGTTACATTGCGATCTTTGCTGATACTGAGGGAAATAAAGTAGCACTTCATTCTCCAAAATAAATTTAATTTTTGCAACTGTATTTTTTGAACCCGGCTGCTGACCGGGTTTTTAGTTGAATTTGCAATTCTGAAATTTCTAAGTGTAAATTAAAAGATTTTAAGTATGGTAATGTTTTTGAATAATGTTTAATTTATAATTAAAAAATTCTAAGAAATAATTTAAACAAATGAGGTCAGCATTTTTTATTCTTTTGATTTCTTTAGCCGTTTTCTTTTCGCTGAATGAAATCGCATTTCCACAATCTTCCAATGATCTGAAATCAGGACTCGATCCTGAAAATATTAATAATTCCATAGATCCGAATTCTGATTTTTTTGACTTTGCCTGTAGTAACTGGTTAGTAAAAAATCCTATACCGGCTGAAAGCAGCAGATGGGGTACATGGGATGTAATTATAGAAAAGAATAATGAAGTTTTAAGGTCTGTTCTCGAAAAAGCTTCTTCTAATACATCAGCGCCAAAAGGAAGTATTGAACAAAAACTTGGCGATCTTTACTTTACTTCAATGGATACAGTGAAAATTGAAAAAGAAGGTATTGCACCTCTTGCAGATTACCTTGCCATGATTGACGGAATTTCCAATAAGGATGAATTTCAGAAAGTACTGGCATATTTAAAATCGATCGGTACAGGCGGAGTATTCAGTTTTCGCGCAGGACAGGATGATAAAAACAGTAATGATGTGATACTGCAATTATTTCAAGGTGGTCTTGGGCTTCCGGGTAAAGAGTATTATACAAAAGATGATGAAAATTCCATAAAGACCCGCGAAAAATATATGGAGTTTATGAATACAATTTTTGTATTGATGGGAAATGATAATTCCACTGCGGGAAATATTTCACGGAGAATTATGGATATTGAAAAACGCATGTCAGATGCTTCAATGACAAGAGTCGAAATGAGACCTGCTGAAGCAACATATCATCTTATGACTTTAAAGGAAGTCAGAGATCTTATGCCTGATTATAATTTTGATGTTTTGTTTGCGGAAATCGGATTAGAAAATAATAGTAAATTTGAAAAAGGAATAAACGTAGGTCAGCCCGAATTTTTTAAAGAAATTAACAGAATGCTGACTGATGTAAGTCTTGATGATTGGAAAAATTATTTGAAATGGAATCTTGTAAGGAACAATGCTGACAAGCTTAGTACGGATTTTGAGAAGGCTAATTTTGAATTTTATGGAAAGACTCTCAGAGGCAGTGAAGTACAGAAGCCGAGATGGAAAAAAAGTATCAGCTTTGTCGAATCTGCAATGGGAGAACCGCTTGGTCAGTTGTTTGTCGAGATTAGATTTAAACCCGAAACAAAAACAAAAGCTCTTGAGATGGTAAATAATATTAAAGAATCATTTAAAGACAGGATCAATCAGAATGAATGGATGAGCGAAGTTACTAAAAAAGAAGCTTTAAAAAAATTAAGTACTTTTAATGTAAAGATTGGATATACAGATGAATGGAAAGATTATTCGGGACTTGAGATTGACAGGGTTTCATTTTTAGATAATATGATCAGAGCTTCTGAATACAGGATTAAGCTTAATCTTGATAAAATAGGAAAGCCCGTTGACAAAAATGAATGGTTTATGAATCCGCAGACTGTGAATGCTTATTACAGCGCTTCTAATAATGAGATCGTATTTCCAGCGGGTGTAATGCAGCCGCCATTTTTTGATCCGGAGGTTGAAGATGCTGTAAATTACGGCGGGATCGGTGCGGTCATTGGACATGAGATCTCACACGGTTTTGATGATCAGGGAAGAAAATATGACGGAGATGGAAATCTTAAAGACTGGTGGACCGAAGAAGATGCAGACAAATTTAAGGTACGCGCAGAAATGCTGGCAAAACAGTACAGCGGTTATCAGGCTGTCGATTCCTATTATGTGGATGGAAATTTAACTTTGGGTGAAAACATTGCTGACCTTGGCGGACTTATTACAGCTTATCATGCATACATGAAAACTATAGATTATAATGATGATGTTAAAATTGACGGGTTTACACCGTCGCAAAGATTCTTTCTTGGATTTGCTCAAATTTGGAGAGGTGATTACAGACCTGAAATGTTGACTATGTTAGTTAAAACAGATTCACATTCACCACCAAAATTCAGAGTAAATGGAACGATCTATAACATTCCGGAATTTATGAAAGCCTTTGGTGGAAAAGAAGGTGATCCGATGATAAATTCAAAAGATAAAATTGTAGTGATCTGGTAATAGAAATAATATCTTACATTTATTTTAAATATATTTTAAAGTTAGTGCGGGTGTAAATTTCTTACAGGTCACATTAAAATTAAAAATTTCCGGATTCAGTAAATGTGTATCCGGAAATTTTTAGAAATCATCTCAAAAATAATTAATCAGAAGAAATTATATTTAAAAAATCAGAAAGCTCTTTCTGAAATGTTAACGTCCTGTCTTTTGCATACCAAAGCTGAATTTCTTTTGTAGCCTCGTCATGAGAATAATCTTTTCTTGATTTAGCTTCCCTCATTATCTCTTGTGCTGGTTCAGGTCTGGGTCCCCATTTTCCAATTACCTCGAGCGAATCTTTTTTGATCAGAAGAAATACAGGAATAGATCTGGTACCTTTTGTAAGAAACTGATCCATAACCTCAGGATTTTCATCTCTGAAAATTATTTTTACATCCACATTTGGATTAAAATCACTTATAACTTTCAAAGGCGGAAGATTCTGTGCTACATCGCCGCACCATGCTTCGGCAATTACCAGTACGATTAAAGGACTATTGATTTTATCAAGCTGACGTTTCAACTCTTCATTAAGTACTGTTGTCTTTTCAATCCGCTTTACTCTTTCAGCATTAAGCTTCGTAAAATATATATTACTTTCTGATTGATTATTGCCTGAAGTCTTGTTTTTTAAAATTAATTTTCTAACAATCTCTTTATATGTATCATAAGAAAATGCGTTTTCAATCAGCTCTTTTGTAATAATGTTTGACATAATTATATTAATTTAGATTGTATACAATTTACGCAGGTTAAATCTTAATTTATACTCATAAATAAAAAAAAATCCGGACAGATCATTCCGTCCGGATTTAATATTATATTTTAGAGCTCATCTTTAGATTATAATCAATGCATCACCATAACTGTAAAATCTGTATTTCTCTTTTATAGCTTTTTTGTATGCCTTCATAACCAGATCTCTGTCAGCAATAGAACAGGTCAGCATCAGAAGTGTACTCTGAGGTAAATGGAAATTTGTGACGAATTTATCAATTACTCTTACTGACTGTGGCGGATGTATGAATTTGTCTGTCCAGCCTTTTCCGTATCTGACATGCTTACTGGTGACTACATTACTTTCCAGAACTCTTGCAACAGATGTACCGACAGCTATGACTTTTCTTCCTTTTTTCTGAATGGCAGCATTAATAATGTCAGCCGAATCTTTTGAAAGCTCATAATATTCTGAATCCATTCTGTGCTTTGAAAGATCTTCCACTTCTACAAGTCTGAATGTTCCCAGTCCGATATGAAGTGTGATAAATGCAATTTTAATTCCTTTAGCTTCGATCTTTTTCAGAAGGTCTTTTGTAAAATGCAGACCTGAAGTAGGAGCAGCTACTGAACCAATATTTTTCGCATATACTGTTTGATAATCTTCTTTGTCTTTTTCAGTGGATTCTCTTTTGATGTAAGGCGGAAGCGGTGTCCTGCCGAGCTTTTCTATGTACTTTGAAAAATCTCCGTTATAATTAAATCTTACGATCCTTCCTCTTGAAGTAGTATTATCTATCACTTCACAGTAAAGATTTTTTGTAAAAAATATTCTGTTACCAATCCTTACTTTTCTGGCCGGGTCTACAACTACGTCCCAGATATTTTCATCTTCAGATAATTGTCTCAATAGAAAAACTTCGATCTTTGCCTTTGTCTTTTCCTTAGTCCCATATAATCTCGCATTGAAAACCTTTGAGTCATTTAGTACAAGTACGTCTCCGGATTCCATGTAATTGATTATGTCCTTAAATTTCTTTGTTTCTATATCACCTGTTTCTTTGTTGATAACCATCAGCTTACAGGCATCTCTTGGTGACTTTGGATTTTTTGCAATCAGGTTTTTTGGAATCGCGTATTTAAATTGTGAAAGTTTCATTTTTTATAAGTGTTATAATTGTTCTGAATAATATTATTTTATATTGTAAAAAGCATTAATGCCCGGATAGACTGCTGTTGAAGACAGCTCTTCTTCGATTCTCAGAAGTCTGTTGTATTTTGCAACCCTGTCTGTTCGTGATAAAGAACCGGTCTTGATCTGACCTGCATTTGTCGCAACTGCTAAATCAGCAATTGTAGTATCCTCTGTCTCACCACTTCTGTGACTGATCACTGCTGTGTAATTATTTATCTTTGCCAGCTCAATAGCATTCAGCGTTTCAGTAAGTGTGCCTATTTGATTTACTTTTACTAGAATGGAATTTCCAATTTTCTTTTCAATTCCTTTTTGAAGGATTTCAGTGTTAGTAACAAAAAGATCATCTCCTACGATCTGTACTTTCTTTCCAAGAGCATCTGTCAAAAGCTTCCAGCCCGCCCAGTCATTTTCAGCCATTCCGTCTTCAATGCTTATGATAGGATAATCTTTTACAAGCTTTTCATAAAGCTTTACCATCTGCTCTGAAGTCTTATCAGGAATATGTGATTTATAAAAATTATACTTACCGTTTTTCCACATCTCACTCGAAGCTACATCGAGTCCGAGATAAATATCTTTCCCTGCTTTGAATCCGGCTTTACTGATCGCTTCCATAATGACCTCGATCGCTTCTTCATTGGATTTCAGATTCGGAGCAAATCCGCCTTCGTCACCTACGTTTGTATTGTAATTTTTTTTGTGAAGTACATTTCTCAGTGAATGAAAAACTTCCGTCCCGTATCTCAGTGCTTCAGAAAAACTTTTTGCCCCTGCGGGAATGATCATGAACTCCTGAAAATCAACTGTATTGTCAGCATGCTTTCCGCCGTTTATAATATTCATCATCGGCACCGGAAGTGTCTTTGCATTCACTCCACCGATATATTTATAAAGCGGCATCTTCAGATAATTTGCAGATGCATGTGCTGCAGCAAGTGAAACGCCTAGTAATGCATTGGCTCCAAGCTTAGATTTGTTTTTAGTATTATCAAGTTTTATAAGGACTTCGTCAATCAGATTCTGATCAAGACTGTTCATCCCGTTAATTTTTTTCGCAATCGTATTTTTAATATTTCCGACTGCTTTTGAAACTCCTTTTCCGAGGTAACGATTTTTGTCACCGTCACGAAGTTCAACGGCTTCTCTTTCACCTGTGGAAGCGCCGGAAGGTACAGCAGCTCTGCCGATTGTACCGTCTTCTAATATTACTTCGGCTTCTAATGTTGGGTTTCCTCTTGAATCTAATATCTCTCTTGCGTGGACTTTATGTATTACGGGCATGTACTGTTAAGGTGGTTTTTAAAAAGTCGTTTAAAATAAACTATATATGCTGTGAAAGCAATTCAAAAACCGGTGTAAATTTACACATCCGTTTAAATCGTTTAATTACAAATTTCTAGATTCAATATTTTCTACTTACTTTTTTTAACGACAAAAAAAGTAACAAAAAAGTCGCCCGCTGGTGATAACTTGCCGGAAATTCTTTCGTCCCGGGTACTCGGGACTGCAAATTAGAAAAACATTAATGGGTTCGTCAAACAATATATTTTTGCTTAACGCCATTGCTCAGAATTTCTTATCGGCAATTTATCACAGGCAGGTTATTTTCAGCAAAATTTACAGTGAAATAAAAATGTTAGGTTAGTTTTTAATTAAAATTATAAACTCCATATATTAAAATTTTTCAAATTATTTATTCATATCAAAATGTTTTGGACGGCACTTGTAATTTTATCAATTTCTATTCACAACTCTGTTTCAAAAAAAGATCATTATTATTACATTCTCATAAAATTAAATATAAAAATGGCTAAAGAAAAATTTGCAGAATCATCCGAAAAAGGAAGACATTTCAAGCTTATGCAGCTTGCAGGTAAATGGGAAGGAACAGTCAAGACTTGGTTTGAGCCCGAAAAACTTGCTGACGAATCAAAAATCACAGGGGAGTTCAGATCAATTCTCGGAGGTAGATTTATTATGCATGAATATAATTATGAACTCGAAGGTAAAAGTCATGATGCAATCTCCATCATCGGATTCAGTATTCCCGAACAGAAATATCAGATCGCTTATCTGGATACTTTTCACTCGGGGACAAGTATCATGTTCTCTGAAGGTGAAGATTTTAACAAAGGATTTTCAGTGCTCGGCAGCTATGGTGACACTGATTATGATGAAAGATGGGGATGGAAAACTGATATCGATTTAAAAGACAAAGACAATCTTATTATTACTGCTTACAACGTAACTCCAGACGGTGAAGAGGCAAAAGCTGTGGAGATATGTTATAAGAGAACCGGCTGATCCAGATTATACTGAAGTTTTCGTTTCCGCTGAGTCAAGAGCTCTTCGGACTGAGCGGTTCGCTGAAATTAGAAATTCACATCACAAGAATATTATTGATGACCCTCTTAAATTCTTCCTTTGTCATAATACTGTCACATCCCGCTTTGAAAAATTCATCTCTGTCGATCTCATCTGAAAAAACTGTCATTATCTTTTTTGATGATGATTCCTCATAGGATCTTATTTCCTCTATGAGTTTTAATATATTTAATTCTTTATTATCAGCATCGATTATTATCATGTCTAAATTTTCTTCCTTTGATAAATTTATAGTATCTTCAAATTCAAAAGACTCTCTGATCTCAACCTGACAATTTAGTTTGGTCAGAGTCAAAGCTGATATTTTTACAATACCCGAAAGTTCTTTGTCGGATGTTACAAGAAGTATTTTTTTTGTGTTCATGTTTTTTTGTCTCAAAGACTCTAAGACAAATAGTTAATAGTTAATAGTTAGTAGTTAATAAATTAGGGTCAATTGTTGAAAATTTAAAAATGCTTTTCTTTGAGTTTTCGAACCTTCGAGGCAACCTAAAAACAGCCTGAGAACATTTTTAACTCAATTTTAAAAACGCTTTTCTTTGAGTCTTCGAGCCTTCGAGGTAAACCATAAAAGCAGCCTGAGAACTTTTTTAACTCAATTTTAAAAATGCTTTTCATTGAGTCTTCGA
>DAORRV010000010.1:54926-58440 GCA_035443185.1 Ignavibacteria bacterium
TTGAGTCTTCGAGCCTTCGAGTCAACCCTAAAAACAGCCTGAGAACTTTTTTAACTCAATTTTAAAAATGCTTTTCATTGAGTCTTCGAGCCTTCGAGTCAACCCTAAAAACAGCCTGAGAACTTTTTTAACACAATTTTAAAAATGCTTTTCATTGAGTCTTCGAGCCTTCGAGGTAAACCTAAAAACTGATGCGAATTAAAGAACTTCAAATTGTGAAATAAACTGAATTGAAAAAAGATAAAAATAGAAGTAATTTAAAGCCTAAATTTTTCCATTCACTGAATTTAAATATGCTTAAATTATTAATAGACGAAATTGAAGTTGAATTTTTCGCAGGGGAAACCATTATTCAGGCTGCTCTCAGAGCCGGCAATGACATTCCACATTTTTGCTATCATCCGTCACTTTCTGTCTCGGGTAACTGCCGTACTTGTCTCGTCGAACTTGAAAACATTCCCAAGCTCGTAATCGCCTGCTCTACGCCGGCAACAGAAGGTATGAAAGTTCATACTAAATCTGAAAAAGTCGTGCATGCGCAAAATGCAGTTATGGAATTTCTGCTGATCAATCACCCTCTCGACTGTCCTATCTGTGATGAAGCGGGTGAATGTAAACTTCAGGATTATGCATATCAGTACGGTGTCGGTATATCGCGTTTTGACGAAAGTAAAAATCATAAAGATAAAAGAGTAAAGCTCGGACCTGAAGTCATGTTCGATCAGGAAAGATGTATAAGCTGTTCGAGATGTATCAGATTCTGTGAAGAAATTGCAAAAGATCCCGAGCTTACATTTGTTGACAGAGGTGATCATGTAACGATCGAAACATTTCCCGGGGAAGAACTTGACAATCCTTATTCCATGAATGTAATCGAAATCTGTCCTGTCGGTGCGCTGACGTCTGAAGAATTCAGATTCAAATCACGCGTCTGGGAAATGTCTTTTACTGACACAATATGCCCGGGCTGCGCCCGCGGCTGCAATACAATTATGGGTGTAAGAAATAATGAGATCCTCCGAATCGAACCGAGAGAAAATCTTTCGGTAAATGATTACTGGCTGTGTGACTGGGGAAGACTCAATACTATCAAACAGGTCAATGATGAAGAACTTCGTTTCAAATCACCTGCAATAAAACTGAATGAAGGCACTACTGAAAATATTGGACTACTTGATGTAAACTGGGATGAAGCAATTTCCAAATCAGTATCACATCTGAAAAATTATAGCGGCTCTGACATTATGTTTATAGCTTCAGCTCATTCTACACTCGAAGATAATTATGCCCTAAAGAAATTTGCAAAAGAAATATTTAACAGTGATAATGTTTTTTATATACCTCATACTGATGAAAACTTTGGTGATGAGATATTGAGGAAGTCAGATATGACGCCTAATTCCAGTGGTTTGAAAATGCTAGGTATAGATCAATATAGCGACAGCGTAGTGGATCAGCTGAGTTCGGGAAAGATAAAAATGCTTTTTATTTTGAATGAAGATGTAAAAGGAATCAGAGGTGCGGATGTATTTATGAATAATATTGAGACTACTGTACAACTTATTTCATTTAAAAACTCTTCATCAGCTTCTGCAAATGTAATCCTTCCCGTTTCTACTTATTCTGAGATAAACGGAACCTTCGTTAATTTTCAAAACAGAATTCAGAGACTAAGGCCTGCTGTGACGACACTTGAACAGGAAAGGCTTATCGGTGAATTTTCACTGTCGAGACTGGATAAATTTGGTGCGCATAATGACAGATGGACACGCGGTACAAAGTTCAATGCCAGACCGGGCTGGAAGATCATTAAGCTGATTGCAAAAGCTATGGGACATGAGTTTGATTTTGATAATTCAGAAGAAGTGTTCACTGAACTCGCAGGCACTATACCTGACATGAACGGATATGATTATGATACACTTGGGAAAATCGGTATAACCATTGGTGAAAAGCCGATGGTCGAAGCATAAAAATTTTTTGTTAAAAACTAAATCAAGGAGAAAAAAATGTTAACCAAAAAACTTCAGGACGCATTAAACGAACAGATAAACAAAGAATTTTTTTCTGAATATATGTACCTTTCTATGTCAGCATATCTTGAATCTATTGAGATGGAAGGGTTTGCAAATTATTTTAATGTACAGGCACAGGAAGAGCATTTTCATGCAATGAAGATGTTTAACTTTGTTCATGACAAAGGCGGCAGAGTAATACTGAAGCCACTCGGTGAGCCTAAGGCAAATTTTAAATCTGTCTTAAAAGTAATAGAAGAAGCTCTCGAGCATGAAAGATTTATCACAAAAAGTATCAACGAACTTATGGATGTAGCGATAAAGGAAAATGACCATTCCGTAAAAAGTTTTCTTGACTGGTATGTCGATGAACAGGTAGAGGAAGAGGCAACGATGGGTAGATTAATTGCTAAACTTAAGCTGATAAACGGAGAAGGTCTTGGACTTCTGACCATTGACAATGAACTTCTTTCAAGGAAGTTTTCACCTTCTGAAAAATAATTTTTTTTTAATTCACCACCGGCAGAATCTATCTTGCTTTTGAGGACTCTGCCGGAGTCAATTTTTTTTAATTAAAAAAATTAGTTTTAAAGGGAAATATTATGAAGACTATAATATTAATTCTATTAGCCATTTGCTTTTCAGGAAAGGATATCCACGCTCAAAATGCATGGTATCATCAGCAAAGCAATGTATCATTAAATCTCCGTTCAGTTTATTTTATCAATCAAAATACCGGCTGGATCGCAGGTGACACTGGCGTAATTCTTCATACTACCAATGCAGGAACGAACTGGATCAGGCAGATCAGCAACACCAATAGAAATTTAACTCATATAATATTTACAGATTCTCTCAACGGAATTGCTGCCGGCAGCAGTTCTGAACCCAGTCCATTTTGTTTAGACATACTGGTTATTCTGAAAACAACTGACGGCGGAAATAACTGGATCGTCCTTCAGAATAATTTTGCATTTAAGTTACAAGATATGGTTCAATCATCCGGTGTTGTTTACACCGGATATGAAGGTAGCGATATGCAATGTTATGTAAGTATGGGATATATAAATAAAACCAATAATAATGGAGCAAACTGGGTTCCTTCCATATCAGATAAGTATGGATATCTATCTATCAGTTTTATTGACTCACTTACAGGTTGGGCACTTGGTCAGTATAGTTCTGATGTAGGTGCAGGTATTCAAAAAGTCATCAAGACTACTGATGCTGGAGTAAACTGGAATTTAATAATGTCTGATACAAATGATATTTTGCGTGAATATAGTATGAAATTTTTTGATGAGAACACCGGATACAAAATCGGAAACTTTCTAAAGAAGACCACAGACGGCGGATATAACTGGTTTAGCACTGACAGTATTTTAACAAATAATATTAAGTCATATACTTTTATAAATCCAGATACCGGGTGGTGTATTGGAATAGGCGGCAAAGTTATAAGAACTAATGACGGCGGGAATAGCTGGACTACTCAGACA
>DAORRV010000011.1:0-18963 GCA_035443185.1 Ignavibacteria bacterium
CGGAGCGTAGCGTAGCCCGGTATCGCGCCAGTTTTGGGAACTGGAGGTCGCTGGTTCGAATCCAGCCGTTCCGACAAAATAATGATGAAGATGATAATATTCAGTATTTCGCTTCTGATGTTTTAAATCTTAATTTTAATATAGTCCCTGGATAATTTTCAGGGGCTTTTTTTTTAATCTTTTATTACCTTTTTATAAATTGTGATTTATAAAATTTTTATAAGACCATTTCTTTTTCTAATGGATCCTGAGTCCGCACATAACTGTGTGTTGAACTTTTTCTCAAAGGTCAGAATTTTTGATACTTTAATAAAAATTTTATATTCACCTAAAAACAATGAACCTATCCAGGTCAGTGATCTCGCATTCAGAAATAAACTTGGACTGTCAGCAGGTTTTGATAAAAATGGTGCTGCAATAAAGTTCTGGGATGTACTCGGATTCTCACATATTGAAATAGGCACTGTAACTCCATTGTCTCAATCCGGAAATCCCAAGCCAAGAATGTTCAGATTAAAAAAAGATTCTGCCGTTATCAACAGACTCGGCTTTAATAATAAAGGAGCAGATGAGATCAGAAAAAACATTCTTATTGCTAAAAAGACTTTAAGTAAAGACTTTGTGATCGGTATTAATATCGGTAAAAATAAAGATACACCAATTGAAAATTCCATCAGCGATTATAAGATCTGTTTCGAAAAATTATATGATGTCGCTGACTATTTTACTCTGAATATCTCTTCACCAAATACTGAAAAGCTCAGAACATTGCACGAGTCTGAAAATTTATCAGAGCTCCTTTCACAAATCCAGTTACTGAATAATGAATTGTCACAGAAATTTTCAAAAAATATCAAACCTGTTTTTCTGAAAATTTCACCTGACATAAATAATATAAATGCTCAATCTGTTTATGAAAATGCTGTAACACATAAGCTGACAGGTATAATTGCTACAAATACTACAGTCAGCAGATCCGGTCTAAGTGAAGATATAAATGAAACAGGAGGTCTCAGTGGAAAACCGGTTAAAATTTTATCTGATGAAATTTTGAATATTTTTAACGAACTTAACAAAAAAAATTCAGGATATAAACTTATTCTTATTGGATGCGGAGGTATCTTTAATTCGTCAGATGTAGTGGATAAAATAAAGAAAGGTGCTGCACTTGTTCAGATCTATACAGGATTTATTTATGAAGGTCCGTCTATTATTAAAAAAATATTGAACTAAACAAATTAAATTTTGGAATCATTAGCCGAAACACCCGTAACAATTACTTTACTTTTTGCCAACATTGCAATTTCTATATGGGCAATGTACAGCAATCCAATTATTATGTATAAACTTTCAGAATGGCCTTATCAGATCGTTCATGAAAAAAAATATTATCAGTTGATCACTTCAGCTTTTCTGCATGCTAATTTTATGCATCTCTTTTTTAACATGTTTGCACTGTTTACTTTCGGAACTTACCTTGAATCTTTTTTTATAAATAATCTCGGTGCGCTTGAAGGAAGTCTGTACTTCTTTCTCATCTATTTTATCAGTATGTTGTTCGGCTCTGTGCTGTCAGTTGTATTTCATTACAATGATCCGCAGTATGTTGCAGTCGGTGCTTCAGGAGCTGTTTCAGGAATTGTCTTTTCATATATTATTTTCTTTCCTCAAAGCATGCTTTATGTGTTTTTTATTCCAATGCCTGCTTATATATTTGCTTTTCTGTGGCTTGCCTTTTCTGTCTATGGAATGAAAAAAAAACTTGGAAATATCGGTCACGAAGCACATCTTGGAGGTGCACTAGGAGGCGTTATATCTACGCTCATCCTTATTGACGGATCAATGAGGATTCTACTTAGTCATTTTAATCTATAAAAAAAAATTACAGTTGGATTTTATTCTTTTATTACTGGGTTTTGCTTTCCTGATTTTTGGTGCTGATAAACTCGTTGACGGAGCATCTTCACTCGCGTCAAAATTCGGAATTCCAAACATCGTAATTGGACTTACTGTAGTTGCTTTCGGTACTTCTGCACCCGAGCTCTTTGTCAATTTCGTTGCAGCTGTTAATGGCAACACTCAAATGGTTTTGGGAAATGTCATCGGCAGTAATATTTTTAATGTGCTGGTCATTCTAGGAATTTGTTCATTGTTTTATCCGCTTGCTGTAAAAAGAAATACAACTTGGCTGGAAATTCCTCTTTCACTTCTCGCCGGACTCATGGTGCTGATCATTTCTAATGATATCTTTCTTGATAAAACAAGCAGTAATATAATCAGCAGCAGCGACGGGATAATCCTGTTCTGTTTCTTCCTGATCTTTCATGTATATACAATGGAAGTTGCCAAATCAGAAACCAGTGATGAACAATTTGAAACTAAAGATTATTCTAAGCCTAAATCAGTTTTATTTATAATAATAGGTCTTGCAGGTCTTGTCCTCGGCGGTGAACTGATAGTAACTAACGCTGTCAGAATCGCTTCAGATTTTGGTATTTCAGAAAGAATTATTGCGCTTACAATTGTTTCCACAGGAACATCACTTCCCGAACTTGTAACTTCAATTGTCGCTGTTAGAAAAAAGAATGTAGATATTGCTTTGGGAAACATTGTCGGTTCTAATATTTTTAATATCTTTTTTATACTCAGCATTTCAGCATTCATAACTCCTTTAACAGTAGAAGACAGTAATCAGACTGAGATCTATGTAAATATTTATGCCAATATTTTATTATTCCTTTTTATTTTTGTCGGGAAAGGAAGAAAAATTGAAAGATGGGAAGGGATAATCCTGATCATTTCATATCTTTTATATATTTTTGTTTTAATTTATAATATCCAATTTTGATTATTTATAAAGACATTGAAATTTTCTGTCCATATTGCGGCGAAGTAAATTTTATGAGTATTGAATTAAGCAATAACAGTTCAGATGAATTCATCACTGACTGTGAAGTATGCTGCAGGTCTTTTACAGTGAATGTATTTTCGGACTCAAACGGAGAAATAAGTTTTGATGTTAAAAATGATGATGGGTTTTGAAATAAAGTAATACTTAATTATTTTATTATTATGTTTATTTCAAAAAATTCAATCATTAACAATAATTAAACCGATATTCAAATATGATAAAGAAATTAATAAACCGGCTATTCCGCCTGAGTTTATGAAAATTCAATTTAAATGTTTGATTTAAAAATTTACTTTATAATAGTTAAATAAATCAAATATGGTAATTGTAATAAAAAAATCAGAGAAAAAAAAAGATATTGAAAAGAAAATCAGAGCATCATTACAATTTAAATCTGAAAAACTTTTCAAAGCATCTAAATACTGTGGAAAGGTAAAGTTTAAAATGGATGCTCTCTCAATTCAGAAAAAATTACGGAATGAATAGGATAAAATTAATGCCCTTCCATAATACTATCCTTCTCCCCTGAATTTTTTTCAAAAACATTCTCATTTTTATAAAGCAATCCTGCAAGATAAAAATCACTCAACTTCTCCAGAACCGAATTAGTCTTCAGTCGTTGATGTAAATTATCAAAATCTACATTATCTAAATCCTGATCCTGATTAAAACATGAAAATATAAATGACTCTTTTCCTGTAACTTCATCAACCTGTCTCTGCAGACACTGAGCACAGATCTCTTTCATCATACACTGCATAGGTGAGTTAATACTGCCGATAGCGACATGCTCTTTTAACACATCTTTGAAAATTGTCTTCCGTGAGTCTTTGACTGCCTTCATCATTCTGTCACTTCCTATCACTATCATTCTGTCAATGCTTCCGAAGTCAAATAATTTATTTCCCAATACTCCTTCAGAATACGCATTCATTGCTTCCACTATATTTCCTTTAAAACTCAAGTCCTGTTCTCTTCGCGGAATAATTTCTTCCCCAGCGTCAATACTCCAGATTACCTGATCAGTACCCGCTTCCACATCATCCATTTTATATACGTCCTGTGAATTTTTATATCCGGCAAAATAAATTACCTTATTTCCTTTTTCCTTCAGTCCTTTTGCAATTGAAAATAAAACTGCATTCCCGAGTCCGCCACCCGCAAGTAAAACAGTTTCTCCGGAATTTATTTCAGTCGGTGTACCAGTCGGTCCCATCAGGACAACTTTCTCGCCTTTTTTAAATCTGCTGCAGAGATTTGACGAAACTCCCATCTCAAGTATAATCACTGATATCAAACCTTTCTCATTATCTGTCCAGGCACCGGTCATCGCCAGTCCTTCTGTTGTGAGAACTGACCCGTCCAAATTTTCTGCACCTGTTTCATAATTCTGTAGTCTGTAAAATTGTCCGGGTTTGAATTTTCTTGAAGCGGCAGGAGCTTTGACAACAACTTCAATTATATTCGGAGTAAGTCTTTCTACTTTTTCAATCGTTGCGATCAGATCTGTGTCAAGATTTGTTACAAGATCTTGAAAATTGTTTTTTAACATCTCTGATGTTTCGCGATTCTCTTTGATAATTTTTATTTCATTTTCAAAAAGCTCTGATACTTTTTCATAACCGTCCTTTGCCGAAGCCATGGCTTTTACTACGTTGCCTGCATATACAGGATGATTGTCTCCATAGAATGTTATATATTTTCCGTCTTTCTCATAAGAAGTAAAAAATCCAGTTTCATCTGTTTCAACTTCAATTAATTTTTTCTCTCCTCTATTGTCTGTTACTAATTTATAAGATTTGAAAAAATAATTATCTGCATCAAGCTCAAATGTTCCCGGATATTCTTTTTCGTAAATTATATTCGGAGAAGTTCCTGCTGCAACCATCACTGATTTGGCTTTCAAAGTCATTAGAGTATTTCTTTTACTCTCATCTTCCACTTTATCACTAAACTGAAACACCATTTCTTTCACAGCACCAAATTTATTGCTAACTGCTTCGACAGGTGAAAGATGTTCGACAATTTCAATTCCCTCCTTCAGCGCTTCAATTATTTCTTCATGATTGAGTCTGTATGCAGGAGAATCTTCAAGTCCTTTTCTGTAAACCATTTTGACACCACCCCATTTTTTTGTAAGTGAAGCTGTGTCAGGTATTGAATTGTCCTGTTCAGCTTTATTTATCAACAGCCGAATTTCTTTTCCATGTTCAATAAAAGTTTTCATGATCTCTGATTCTTCTTCATTTAACTTTTTCCAGAACTCTTCTTCACCGGAATTTTCTTTTATTGCAATATATTTCTCATAAGCTTTCAAAACCTGTACAGGATAATAAGCAAGTAATTCAGTAGAAGTATCAATTGCAGTCAGTCCGCCCCCAATCACAATTGCCGGAAGCTGCACCTGAAGATTGGCAAGATTGTTTTTTTTTGAAGCTCCCGTAAGTTGCAACGTCATCAAAAAATCAGAAGCTTTTCTAATACCTCTGATCAAATTATTTTTCATTCTGATAATAGTCGGCTTTCCAGCACCGGTTGCAATTGCAATGTGATCGATTCCGTAATCCCAGACATCATCTATCGTAAGTGTACCACCAAATCTAACTCCGTCATACAATCTAAAAAATTCTCTGCGGGCAAGATTGATATAAATTGCCGTTAGAAAATTTTTATCCCACCTGACAGTTATTCCGTATTCCGAAACTCCGCCAAAACCCTGCAGCACTCTTTTGTCAAGCTCTTCAAAGATCTCTGTGAAATAATCTTTTACCGGCTCAGGAAATTTTGTATATCCATTTTCATTTACAGTACCTGTATATTTTTCATGGATCTTCTCGATCTTCAGTCCGTCAATTCCGATCACACCAAAACCGTCATTCAATAAATAATGGGCAAGAGTATACCCAGCCGGTCCCATTCCCACTATCATTGTATTTTTCCCGTTGTATGGAAGTGCATAAGGTTGTTTAATATTCAGCGGATTCCATCTTGAAAGAAGTGAATAAATTTCATATCCATAAGGAAGTTTAAAAATTTCTGTCAACACATTGGTTTCTATCTGAGGAATATTCACAGGTTCCTGAGTCTGAAAAATACAGCCCTTCATACAGTCGTTGCAGATTCTGTGACCGGTTCCAGGTACGTTTGGATTATCGATCATTATTAATGCCAGTGAAGCTAAAGGATGTCCTGACTTTTTCACAAAATGCATTTCTGAAATTTTTTCACAAAGCGGGCAGCCTTCTAGTTTTATTCCGAGCGGATTCGTTTTAATTTCTCCCGAACGGTCTGTGTAACCTTTAGAGCAGGAATCCTTTCCTCTCTCATGACAATAAATACAGTAATCTACCTCATCTGCGATCTCTCTTTTATTCATCCGTTGGTCAGTAAGTCTGAATCCAAATCTGTTTCGGTGATCTTTTTCCGGAACTTTGATAAGTTCAGGAAAATCAGAGCCAGGCTGTTCTGACTTTACCAAATGATTATAATCAGTTTTATGAATATCAGAAAAAGAGACCCAGTGTTGAGAATTCTTATCAAGATATTTTTTTACAAAGATCCATTTTTCAATTTCCTTCAATAAATAATTGAATTTTTCATACATAAGCTTTCCATCATCAGAATTTTCTGTCCTGTTTATATTTTCTATACTTTCAATATTCTTTATGTTTCCAAATAAGAGAATTCCTTTTTCATAAAGTATTCTCATTATTAATTCGGCTTTGGATCTAATATTTTCAGGTATGGTAAAATTATCAGGAGTGAATTTATCACCTTCATAAAACCATCTGTAATTTTTTTCGATCTCAGAAAGCTCAAGTATCATCTTAGCAGTATATTTCTCTTCATCAATATTGAAATTAAATTCAGGATATACAGATTCTTTTACAGCCAATATAAATTTATCTAGATCATCAAAACTAAATTCTACAAGATCTTCAATTTTATAATATTTAAGAACCCTTTTCTGAACAAAATCTTTTTTAAAAATAAAAATATCATTTTCATAATCTGCTTCACTTAAAAATTCTTTCTTCTCTTTTTGCAACTGGAATAATTCGACGAGAAAATCGGATAATATAAGTGATGACTTGATTAAAATTTTTGAGATCTCTGTTTCAGAATGTTCTAAGCCTTTTTTATCCGAATAATTTTTAAAAAATTCATAATTCACAACATCCTTATTCTTAAAATATTCGAAAAAAATCTCTGACAGCTCTTTTAATTTTGCAGATTGAAAAAGATCCTTAAAATTAAATCCGAAACGGGGATCGAGAATGTCAGTATGTGTTTTATTCATAGAATTTTAATGAATACAAAATTACTGCATTTCAGAATTTTATTAAATGCACTTTAAGTTCAGGTTTGGAATAATTTTCATTGATACATTTTTCTGTAATGAATTAATTGTTAATTTGTACAAATAAAAATTCTATATGAAAAATATAATACTCTTTCTTATTCTTACAACAATATCATTAATCAGCAATAAAACTTATTCACAGGATACATTTTCGATCTGTGCGATCGATACAATAACCGGTGAAGTGGGAAGCGCAGGAGCTTCATGTGTCAATGACTGTACTATTCTGACGGACGTATTTCCTGGCTGGGGAATTGTACACACTCAGGCGTCATGGCTTTCTGCAAATCAGAATTATGCACGTTCATTAATGCTTTTGAGACTTGATCCGCAGGCTATGATAGATTCGCTTGTAGCTCATGACGCTCAGAATAATCCGTCAGTCAGACAATATCTTATTATCAACAAAGGTAACGGCACTCCAAAACGTGCAGCTTATACAGGAGCAAATTGTCTGAATTATAAAAATCATATTATCGGTCCAAATTATGTAATTGCCGGTAATATACTTTCGGGTCAGCCGATACTTGATTCGATGGAAGCGAGATTCCTCAGAGAAGAAGGTTCGATCTCAGATAAAATAATGGCAGCACTTCAGGGAGCAAAAGTAGTCGGGGCAGATACAAGATGTGCAAGCTGGGGAACTTCATCAAAGTCTGCATTCATTCGCGTTGCAAAACCTTCTGATACTCTTGGCATTCTTTATCTTAATCTGAAAGTATTGAATACTCCGTTTGGAAGGGATCCGATCGATTCACTACAGGTGCTTTATAATAACTGGACGCTGACCGGTATCACATCTGCAGCAAATGAAGTAGTATCAGGTTATAAACTTTTTCAAAATTATCCAAATCCATTTAACCCAAAGACAGTTATCAATTACGAGTTACAAATTACGGGTTACGATTTTGTAAATCTGAAAGTATTTGATGTTTTGGGAAATGAAGTTGCGACATTAGTAAATGAAAAACAGAATTCGGGAAGTTACACGGTTGATTTTGACGGAAGTAATTTTCCAAGCGGAATGTATTATTATAAAATGGAAGTGAATGGAATTCTAAAAGATGTAAAGAGAATGGTGCTTTTAAAATAATTTCAAATTACAAATTACAAATATAAACACTTCCCGCTTCTAATCTACGCTGTGATAAAAAAGGTAATATCCCTTTGGTTATATATACTTTAGGGTAATAGATACTCTGTGAGAAATTTTCCAAAAAAAATTACTTTATAAACTTATCTTGTAATTAAAAAAGATTCCCTCGTCAGAAACCATTTATTATTGATCTGAACAAAGGTCATTGGAATGGTAAGCCCTCCGCCAATATATTTCATAACATTACTACTTTTGCTGTAGATCGGTTCTATGTTTTTTGCAAGCTGAAGCGAAACGAACAATTCGGTTTGTCTGGAAATATCCATGAGAGTTACAGCCTCATTAATTCCACCAATATCTGAAATATATCCGGGATCAACATAATTCTGCATGAACATTACATAATTTGCGTCATCAAGTGTATTTTGCATTTCCTGCATCTGATTGTTCAGTTCAGCTTTGAATACTAAAATACTTGAAGTTGTATCTGAAGAAGATCCTCCGCATCCTGAAAAGATAATAGTTGATAATATAAATGAAGGAACAAACACTAAAGTGAAAAAATTAATTTTTATGTTTTTCATAGAGTCAGTTGGTTAAATTTTGGATATGACAAAAATATTTAATTATACTCCAGCCAGTCCCCGGTCAGATACCATTTGTTATTCACCTGTCTGAACATAACAGCAACAGGCAATGCCCCTCCGGAATATGTCATTACAGTACCTTTACTGTTTGAGACCGGATCGATATTTTGTGCTGCTTTCAAAGCTGCAAAGATCTGTCTTTGCTTTTCATTGTTAAACGAAAGCACAACCTGATCTAATCCCCCGGCTTTTGAGATATAACCGGGATCTACATATTCCTGAATGAACTGAGAATAATGAGCACCATTCAGAACATTGATCATAGTCTGAAGCTGCGAATTAAGTTTTGTTCTGTTGTTACTGAATTCAGGAGTATATCCGCTGCAGTTGTAAAAAGTAAATGAAGTTAATATTAGAAATGAAATAAGAATTAACTTCAAATAAGTAAATTTTATGATTTCCATTATCAAAATATTTTTAGTTATGGAAAATTAAACATAAAAATATTTTGATTCAAGTTACAGGATTTTTTAATGCATAAAAAAAACACCACTTTAATTTAAAGTGGTGTTTATATTTTATGGAAGAATTAATTTATTTACCATACCATGCAGACATTAATTTTTTCTGTTCATCTGTAGGTGTTTTAGAAATTGAAATTGTATAGTCATAAGAAGTTTTTGTATCTTTAATTACTGCGCTTAATTTTACTTTGCTTTCTTTTCCGGCTGAATCATATCTTGCAACTTCTATTTCCATTTTATCACCGGTTTTAATACTGTTGCCTGCAGATCCGAAAGCATCCTGAATATTCATAAATGAAACAGGTGTACCGTTAAGAGTTAAAAGTTCATCACCAGCCTGAACACCCATGTCTTTTAGAAATTCACTTTTGCTGTTATCTACACTTACAATTTTTAATCTGTAATTTTTCTGATTGAAACCCATTTGCAAACCACCTGCCATTGAAATTGATTCATAAGAATCTGCTTTAATATCCAGACCTAATTTTCCCAGATAGACATCATAAGGAATTCTTTCTGAGCCGCTGACATAAGTATCTAAAAATGCTCTTACAGTCGGATTAGTAAATGCTTCAATATCATTAAAAAGATCTTCATCTTTAAAAGATCTATCTTTACCGTATTGTTCAAGAAGTTTATTTATCACATCCTGATAACCCATTTCACCGCCGGTAGATTCTCTTATTACAATATCCAGACAAAGCCCAATCAGCGCACCCTTCTGATATACATTTAAATACTGATCTTCATAAATATCAAGTGCACCTTTACTCATTACAGTAAAAGGCAGAGAATCATTAAATTTCATTGAGCTGTTAATTTTACCTTCTAAGCCGGATAAATATTCTTTCATATCTAACAATCCTTCTCTAAGCTGAATATAATCGGCAAAATATTCTGTGGTGCCTTCATAAAGCCAGAGATGCTCACTCATTATAGGATTATTAAAATCAAAGTTTCCAATTTCCTCTGAATGTAGATTAAGCGGAGTTACAGTATGATAATATTCGTGAGCATTAGTTGAATTCAATTGTTTGAGGACATATGGAACGGCTTGTTTTTGAACATCAGGAAAATGATAGAATGAAGAAAGGTTGTGCTCAAGTGCACCGTAACTTCCTGAAGTACCTTCTGAAGAAAAATTATAAATGAAAGTATATTTATCTGAAGGCAGCTTACCGCCGAGATGTTTTCTAATCGCAATAATTAGATTCTTAATATCTTTTTCCAGATCTTTTGAGGAAATAGTTTTACTTTCCGAATACACCGAGATCATTATATTAGCTTCATCAAAATTTATAGATGTAGTATCAGGCTTAGTGTACATTATAGGATTATCAACGAGAAACTGATAGTTCGGAGATGTAAATGAATCTTCGCTACTACCTCTGCTTAGCGCAGTCATACTTGAAGATCCATAAAATCCTTCGGGCTTATAGAAAGTAAGTTGATATTCATTTCCAAGATATCCGTCAAAATATCCGAAGAAGCCCTGATTATTAAATATGAATTGATTCCCTTCGTTGATATTTGTTCCGACCGGTTCAAAGACAGTAACTTCCTGAATTGTATCATCAAATGTGTCATCTACTCTGTAAGAAATTTTATACAATTTATCTGCTTCGGAAATACTCCAGGTATTAGCATCACCTTTATTAACAGAAAGATTATTTCCGGATTCATCTACTGCTTTGAAGTCTGAGATGTAATTTCCAAAATTATAAACTTTATATGTACCGGGCACCATTGCAGGAAATTTATAAGAAATTTCAGATTCAGTGAATTTCGGAGTGATCAGCTCAATTGTAATCTTATCATCTACGACCTTATTCAAATCTATAAAAAATTTATAGGTATTGTCCTGAGTAGTTTGATTAGACTGAGCGGAAAGAGATGAGTAAAAAATTGTTATAAAAAACAGTATTAATATTGATCGCATAAATATAATTTTAAATTAAGTGTTAATAAGTTATGAAAATTACGTGTGACTTTAAAGTTTGTTGCCAATGATATATTAAATGCAGAAGATATCTAATATTGGTACTGATTTGATTTCAATAGATATTATAACATAAAATGAATTAACCGGATTGTGGTATTGATGGTATTGATAATATTGATAATATTGATAATTATTTGAATGATCAGAGTTAAATAATTTTAAGATCTACAAATTCAAACTTTTTTCCATCGAACAATCCTTTATCGCTAAGTTTAAGCTGCGGGATGACGAGCAATGCCATAAATGACAAAGTCATAAACGGAGCATGCAGTTTAGTGCCAAGTTCTTTTGCAAGTTTATCAAGCTTCGAATATTTTCCGGCAACTTCATATCCGTCGTCGGCCGACATGATACCTGCTACAGGCAATGCGAGTGAATCTGTCTTTCCATTCACTGAAACAGAAACGCCTCCTTTATTTTCGATGATCGCATTAACAGCATTACAAATGTCAGTATCATTAGTTCCGACAGCAATAATATTATGTGAATCATGAGCGACACATGATGCTATGGCACCGTCTTTCAATCCAAAATTTTTAATGAATGCTACTGAAGGTTTTCCCGAAAGATATCTCTCTACTACAGTGATTTTCAAAATATCGTTCTCAATATCCGGCAAAAGATTTCCATCTGCAGATTTAAGTGGAGCATGAATTTCATTTGTAATAAGCTGACCTTCAAGTGCTTCAATAACTCGGATCATCTGATTGTCATCACCTTTAATTTCAAAATCACAGATATTTTTTTTATCAGTATTAAAATTATTCACAACTGATTCGACTATACGTGGAATAAGACTTTTTCCATTTTCAGCGACAAGTTCTCCGTCTATATATGTCTTTATTACTTTAAATTCATTCAGATCCTTTACTTCAATAAAATCAGCCGGGTCGCCGGCTCTCAATAATCCTGTGTTCAAATTATAATGAGTTACCGGATTAAATGTAGCACATCTGATGACATCAAATACATCATACCCTTTATCGACAGCTCTTGCAGCAACTCTGTCCATCATTCCAAGAATCAGATCGTCCGGATGTTTGTCATCACTGCAAAACATGACCATATCAGGAAAATCTTTTATAATCGGATGAAGGGCTTCGAAATTTTTTGCAGCCGAACCTTCACGGATAATTATCTTCATACCGTATCTGAGTTTGTCTAAAGCTTCATCCAAAGTAAAGCATTCATGATCAGTAGAAATGCCTGCCGAAATATATTTTTCTGCATCCATGCCTCTGAGTCCCGGAGCATGACCATCTATAGGTTTCCCAAACTCTTTAGCAATTTTAATTTTTTCCATGACCATATCATCATCAAACAGTACTCCCGGATAATTCATCATTTCACTGAGATAGTGGAGACCATCTTTCTCGAAAAGCTCTCTGATATCATCGGCAGTAATCTCAGCACCGGCAGTTTCAAAAGAAGTTGCAGGCACACAGGAAGATGCACCGAAATAAAATTTGAACGGCACTTTATTCCCGTTATTTATCATATACCTGATACCGTCTACTCCGAGCACGTTTCCGATCTCATGCGGGTCAGAAACCGTTGAAACGGTTCCATGAGTCACCGCTATCCTCGCAAATTCAGACGGTATCAGCATCGAACTCTCCACATGCACATGGGCATCCACAAAACCCGGCATCAGAAATGTATCATATGTATTACTGTCCTCTTCTATTGAAAAGATCTTACCGTCCTTCACTGTGACACTTCCCGGAAAGATCCGTCTCTCGAATATATCTACTATGTTTCCTTTTACTGTGAAATTTTTTTCTGACATAAAAATTTATTTTTTAATATTTCTGATGTAATGTATGTAATCGGTATATGGAAATTCTTCGCCCTCTGATTTTAAAAGTGAAATGATCTGCCCTCTGTGATATCCGGAATGATGACTCAGATGTATTAAAATATCTTTTAAAGCCGTAGTGAATTTTTCTCCTTTGGAATTTTCGTATGTAATAATTTTTTCAAGATCAACATCCTTCTGTTCATTCAGAAAATTCAATATGTTGTCTATCGAAACCGTGTGCCTGACAATCAGCTCATCTTTTTTATACAACTGCCATACCTCTGTGTCAGGTATAGTATTGTTTATTCTGCTCAGCCAGACGATCTGAGCGTTTATAATATGTGACATCAGACTTAAAACTTTTTCGGAGGGAGAGTTTGTTTTTTCAATAGCTTTTATAATTTCCGTGTTAGCCCATTTTTCATAATTGAATATTTCAGTGATCTGTTGTGTCATAAAAATTTTTTGTAAAGCTATTTATTACAATAATTTTTTACAATTCAATTTGAAATTGAAGCATATAATATTATTCTGTGTACTTAAAGAAAAGAAACTTAACTCAAAAAATATTATCTTTGTAAAAAAAAAACCGAATGAAAATTTTATTCTCACTTTTATTAATGTTAATTTCCTTTAATGTTGCATTGCCGCAAGGCTGGTTCACACAAAACAACGGATCATCAAACACCATCACCGAAATATATTTTGTAAATGAAAACACCGGCTGGCTGTGCGGTTCAGGAGGGATGCTTATGAATACTACTAACGGCGGTACGAACTGGACAGCGCAAACTTCAAATACATTTGAAACCCTGTGGGCACTATATTTTACCAATGAAAATAACGGATGGGCAACAGGAGATAACGGAATTATACTTACCACCACCAACGGCGGTACGAACTGGATCGCACGAACCAGTGGAACGTTCTCTGCTCTCTGGTATGTACATTTTGTAAATGTAAACACAGGTTGGATTTCAGGAAGCAACGGTGAAATTCTTAAATCCACTAACGGCGGTGCAAACTGGACAGCACAAACTAGCGGCACAGCACAGATATTATATTCAGTATTCTTTATAAATGATCAGACCGGCTGGGTGACAGGTAACGGCGGCGTGATCAGGAAAACTGTAAACGGCGGCACGAACTGGACTGCACAGACCAGCGGAACGGGTACGCTGCTTCACTGTGTAAATTTTACTGACGGGAATAACGGATGGATAACAGGGTTTAATGGCATTATACTCCATACGACTAATAGCGGCACGAACTGGAATTTTCAGACTTCGGGAACAGGTGTCTTTATCCGCTCAATTGATTTTGTAAATTCAACTACAGGTTTTGCTGCAGGTGATAATGGTACTTTAATTGCGACTACAAATGCCGGATTGAACTGGCAGTCACAAAACAGTAATGCTGTAAATCATTTTTATTCACTTGTGGCACTTGATCCGTTGACTGCCTGGGCTACAGGTGAGAACGGTTTAATCAGGAAAACTATTACCGGTGGAAATATTCTGAGACAACTTGACCTGACTATGCTCATTGAAGGATTTTATAATGAAGGGAATAATCGTATGACACCGGATACAATATCGGTTCTGATAAAAAATTCATCCACTCCTTATAATACAATCGATTCACAAAAAGCCAAAACTGATTCTATTGGAAATACTTCTTTGAATTTTCAGAATGCTGTCAACGGTGTAAGTTATTATATTACTCTTAAACACAGAAATTCACTTGAGACCTGGAGTTCTGTATCAGTTATGTTTATTTCCAATGACCTCGATTATGATTTTACATTGACTGATACAAATGCTTTTGGAAATAATATGACATTAAGAGGCAGCCGTTGGGCTGTTTATTCAGGTGATGCAAATCAGGACGGAACTGTCGATCTTGCAGACCTGAGTCTGATAGATAATGATGCTGCTAATTTTCAAACCGGTTATATAACAACTGATATAAACGGTGACGGGCTTGCTGATATTTCTGATCTTGGTATCACGGATAATAATTCGTTTAATTTTGTGAGTGCAGTTAGACCATAAATTAATGTACAATGTACAATTTACATTGTTCTATGTGAGAAATGTTATATAAGTCTTGGGTTGAAGTTTTCAAAATCAATTTTTCTAACTATAAAAATGATACTATTGTAAATTACAAAAACTTTAATTACAAAAAATTCAAAATTCAAAATTCAAATTATTTAAAATTTTGATTAAAGATCTTCCTTCTTCATATAATCAAAAGCACCTTTCCTTAAATTAACTCCATACTCAAGATATGCTTTCAGACATGCGAGAAAATTTGCCCAGCCTTCTGTATTTCTCTTAAGCCATTTAATACCTTCCTCATTATTTTCCCTGCTTCGCTCTGTAATAGAAACAAGTGTTGCATTTTTTTCTTTTGGAGTAAGTGTAATTTCGACAAATAATTCTGTCCCGTCAGGATCATCCCAGTAATATGAAATATATTTATCCTTTTCTATTTTGCCAACTCTGACAGGTACGTCCATATCAAATTCAGGAAAGCGCCAGTTGAGATTTTTTCCTTCTTCCATTCTGCCGCTGCTTTCTGAAATAAAATAATTTGACATTTTTTCAGGATCTGCGATTGCCTCAAATACTTCAGCGGCAGGTTTAAGTATCTGAATCGCTGCTTTGATCTCAAGTTTTTGGTTGTTCATTAATTTTGATTAAATTTTCTAAATACTTTCATTAGTGAAAGCATGACATATTTTTTAAATCCATTAATTTAAAATTTTCAGGTGTAGATATCTTTTAAAATAAAATTACAAATCACTTAAGTCACATTCAAGCTAAGTGTAACTCTTTTTTTATATTTAGAAACTAAGGGTCTTATAGACTGGGTTTATAACTGATTCAGTTAAAATTAAATATTCTTTTAAAATCTTTGTTTGACAAAATCTCATTCACTGAATTGACAAAATCCGGAGAATCCTGAAACGGATGCTCCCGAAAAAGTTTGGTTGCCTTTTTTTCAAAAAGATCATCTATATCTTCTTTCCTTTTTTCTGAAACCATTTCAATACTGTGAATTCTTTGGCGTGTGAATAAAAGTTTCTCAGGATTTACATGACCTGCATCAATCATGAGTTTCGTTTTTTTATTACAATGACACGGATTATTTTTATCCATAAGTCCGCATTTATTGCTCATGAAGTTTGACATGTCTTTTCTGGCACGTGAAAGCTTTTGTCTGAAATTATCACTGCTAATATCCAGTATCTCCGAACCCGTGCTGTCATTGACTCCCAACATACTTCCAAGAATAAAAACCAAACGCTGCTCACGGTCAAGACAAAGCAGCATCGCATTCATGCAGCCGATCTTTGTTTCCTCAATTAAAAGATTTACATCGACTGGAACACTTTCTTTGTCAGGAAGGTCAGTATCCGGCGAACGAATGATCTGTTCACCATACACTTTGAATGATGTATATTCAAATTCTTTTTTCCTCTTCCGCATATTTATCACATGATTTGCAACTATCCTGTAAGCCCAGGTCCTGAAAGCACTATCGCCTCTGAATGTAGAAAGTTTTGTAATGATCTTAATAAGAGTTTCCTGTGTAACATCCTCGGCATCCACGGGATCCCAGACCATTTTCAAAGCAATGTTATAAATCCATGCCTGATGACGTTTGATCAGAAGTTCAAGACTTTTTTTATCTCCTGTCAATGCATCGCTGACCAACTGATTGTCTTCTGTTACATCTGACTTTGATGTGTCTGTATTTATTTTAATTTCTTTAAACGGATTATACATGTCAGTTTCTTTTTTTATTTAATTTAATAAAATTCATTTTAATATTTAGACATGTTTTTTATTGATGTGTGACAAAATAATTTTCAATGATCAATGTTCAAATTATAATTTAAAATGTTCAATGTTAAATGTTTTGAATTAGAATCCAATAAATTTCTTCTGAAAACCATTTATATGGGATATACAACTTTACTTTTGCTGTAATTTGTCAGGTTATAGCTTTACATATATTTATTATTTAAAAAAGATTATTTTAAAATGAATTAATAAGCAAATAAATTTAAATTGAATAAAAGAAAATATTTTCAAACATTAATATTAAACTAAATAAAACTATTATGGATAATGCACAACAAGAAAAGGAAAATCATGAAAAATTAGTCACTGTTTATGAGACCGGCAATGAAGCTGTGGTCGCAGTGATAAAATCTGTACTCGACGAAGCTGGAATTAGATATCTCGCAAAAGGCGAAGGCGTCCAGGATCTTTTTGGAGTTGGAATACTGGGAACAGGATTTAATCCTATTACAGGACCTGTTCAATTCAGAGTAATGCCGGAAGATCAGGAATATGCAACTGAATTACTCAAAGATATAGACGGTTGATATTTTTCTTAAGTATCAACATATAAAATTATTTGAATATTACCATAATGATCAATATAATTTTTTGATCATGTCTGAATATTTTTAAATTGATAAATTATTTTAATAAATTTTTATGCCTGAATTCAAGTTCGGACTATTTACTTCTTTTGTATTTTTTTTATGGATGGTATTGGTTTATACTATAATTGTTCCAAATTTTTACGGAGCCGGTGAATTTATAATGTTCGTTTCAGTATTTATTCCGACTATTGGAATTTTTTTAGGAATAAAAGAAAGACGGGATAAGTCAAATTTCGGGCATATTACATACAGAGAAGCATTCAGGTCTGGAATTGTAATCACGTTTATTATTTCAGTTATGATCGTAATTTTTACTTACGTCTATTATGAATTTATAAATCCTGATTATGTTAATTTTCTGATTGCTAAATCCGAAAAGTCAATGATAGCTGACAATGTACCGAGAGAACAGATCAATGCTGCTCTAACAGTTACCCGTTATCAATTCAGTCTTAATGTTCAGATCATTCAGCAGTTATTATTTGTACTTATTGGGGGTTCAGTCATTTCAGCAGTATTGGCATTTATTTTAAAAAAAGAAAAAAGAAGTAAGAACTAAAACCACTGAATAAAATTATGAAAAGTGTTTGCGTATTTTGCGGATCTAACTCAGGTAAAGGAGTAGATTATATTGTCTCAGCTCAAAAGCTCGGAAAGCTTTTAGCCGGAAATGGAATTGACCTTGTCTATGGCGGAGGCAATATCGGAATAATGGGTGAACTCGCAAATACAGTCCTGCAGTATAATGGAAAAGTAACCGGCGTTATACCGGAAGATCTCGTCGCACGGGAAGTTGCATTTAAAGACGCAACAGAACTTCGAATTGTAAAGACTATGCATGAGAGAAAAGCTTTAATGTCTGAATTGTCAGAGGGATTCATAATGATGGCAGGAGGAATCGGGACACTGGAAGAATTCTTTGAAGTCTGGACGTGGGCTCAGCTTGGTATTCATGATAAGCCGATCGGAATTTTGAATACAAATAATTATTTTGATAAGCTGCTCGACTTTATTTATAAAGCAGTTGATGATAAATTTGTTCACGAAAAGTATCTTGAAATGATTATTGTCGAACATGAACCTTATATGTTACTTGATAAAATGAGTATGTTCGAACCTGTCAAAGTAAGAAAATGGATAGGTAAAGAAGACATTTAATGTTCAATGTACAATTTACAATGTTGCACTTATTTTATTAGTGAACTAAATAATTT
>DAORRV010000011.1:19063-56831 GCA_035443185.1 Ignavibacteria bacterium
CATTGAACATTGAACATTAATAATTGAAAATTGAACATAGAGGCTTTTAGAAAATTTTGCTTAAATAAAAAAGGCGTAACAGAAGATTTTCCATTTGGTGAAGACACACTTTGCTATAGAGTAATGGAAAAAATTTTTGCTATCACTTCATTCAGTTTACCTTTCTCAGTAAATCTGAAATGCGATCCTGAAAAAGCCGTTGAATACAGAGAAAGATATGACGAAGTAAAACCGGGTTATCATATGAATAAGAAACATTGGAATACAGTGATGTTTGACGGTACTATACCCGATAAGCTTTTAAAAGAAATGACAGATGATTCTTATAACCTTATAGTAAAAGGACTTAACAAAAAACAGAAAGAAGAGCTTTTGAAACTCTGATATTTTTTACAGACAAAATTTAATGAACTTCAATTTGTCTATTCCATTTGAGATATATTAATTTCAGACTTTGAGCTAGTTTAATATAAACCAATCAAAAATTTTTTCACATAAATAGTGAACACACATGAAAAAAAAGATCGAAATTTCGATATCACCTGAAGAGAATGCTGACGAAAAAAAACTTGATGAAATATTCCGAAGGATCAGCAGAGTCAAAAAAGAAGAAGAGTTTCACGTTAGGCTTTTAAACAGATCTATAGATGCACGCAGCAGATATCCGGTTATTAATATAACTGCCGAGGTTTACATTAACGAACCTCCTGTTCCCGAACCTGTCTTCAGTGAAAATTATAAAAAAGTATCTGATAAAAAAAGAGTGTTCATAGCCGGTGCGGGACCTGCGGGATATTTTGCAGCGCTTGAACTTCTCGAGCACGGAATTAAGCCGGTAATTTTTGACCGCGGAAAGGATGTCCGTGAGCGGCGCAGAGATCTGCGTGCTATTCAGCAGGAAGGTATTGTAAATCCAGATTCAAATTATTGTTTTGGAGAAGGCGGTGCGGGAACTTACTCTGACGGGAAGTTATATACTCGTTCTCATAAGAGAGGTGATATTTATAAAGCCCTGAAAATTCTTACTGAACATGGAGCACATTCGGATATTCTCATAGACTCTCATCCGCATATCGGTTCTAACAGACTGCCTGTACTTGTGCAGAAGCTTCGCGAAACGATCCTGCATTATGGCGGCGAGATAAATTTTAATTCGACTGTTACCGATCTGATCATAAGCGACGGAAAAATAAATGGAATTATAATAAATGATTCGGAAGAACTTTTTTCAGATAATTTAATACTTGCAACCGGTCATTCAGCAAGAGATATTTATTATATGTTAAAAAGAAAAAATATTTTAACTGAAGCAAAACCCTTTGCCGTGGGAGTGCGTGTCGAGCATCCGCAAACTCTGATCGATGAAATTCAATACAAACAAAATCCGAGAAGTGAATATCTGCCGGCAGCTCCTTATAAACTTACAGCACAATGCGGAGGCAGAGGAGTCTATTCATTCTGCATGTGTCCGGGCGGATTGATCGTGCCCTCTGCTACTTCACCGGGTGAACTGGTTGTAAATGGAATGTCAATGTCCCGACGTGATTCAAAATTTGCAAACTCGGGAATTGTTGCAGCAGTTGAACTGGAAGATCTGAAAAATTATAAAGACCATGGTTCATTCATGGGTCTTGAATTTCAAAAAGAGATAGAAAGAAATTTTTTCAAAGAAGGTGACGGCGGTCAGAAAGCTCCTGCACAGAGACTTACTGATTTTGTTAATGGAAAATTATCTGACACTTTACCGGAAAGTTCATATATACCGGGAATCTATTCAGCAGATCTGAATAATATTTTATCTAAAGAGATCTCATCGAAACTGCGTGAAGCTTTTTCTCAGTTTGGAAAAAAAATGAAAGGATATCTAACAGAAGAAGCAATTGTCACTGGTCCTGAATCTAGGACGAGCTCACCCGTGAGGATTCCAAGAGACCGTTTAACATTTGAACATGTCCAAATGAAAGGACTTTATCCATGTGGTGAAGGTGCAGGATATGCAGGAGGAATAATCTCTGCAGCTCTCGATGGTCAGAATACGGCAAAGGCAATTGCTATGAAACTACTATAAATTCTGACAACATTTTATATTCAATAATCTGAACTTCGAAGACAATTAATTATGAAAACCCCGTAAGGGTGACATTAATATAAACTAACTATGAAAATTAAAATAGCATCTTCAGAGAACATTGAAGCACTTGCAGAACTTTTTGATCTCTACAGGCAGTTTTATGAACAACCTTCTGACATATCCGCAGCAAAAACTTTTCTCTCCGAAAGAATTTCAAAAAATGAATCTAAAATTTTTCTATGCTGTGATGATGATGGAAATGGAATGGGGTTCACACAGCTTTATCCTTACTTCACTTCAGTCGGTATGAAACGCGCGTGGATACTCAATGATCTTTTTGTAAAAAAAGAATTCAGAAAAATGGGGGCAGCTGAAGAATTAATAAATGCCGTCAGAAAATTTGCATCGGAAACAGATGCTGCGTATGTAATGCTCGAGACACACATTTCAAATGATGCTGCATGCAAGTTATATGAAAAGACTGGATTTATAAAAGATGAAGAGCATTTTTATTTTTATTTAAAAGTTTGAGTTATTTTAAAAAGTACTAATGCTTTTTCATATTTAACCGTTATACCAACTCACAGTAAATTAAAATATTCGTAGTCATGAAAGAAGAGATCCTAAACAATTTCTGGAATGAAAGACTCATTTTTAAAAACGATGAAATTTCCTGGGAAAAAACCAACGAGTTAAAATTTGTTGTTTTATTATCGCTGCTTGCAGGTTTTTTGGCTAAGCTGCCGGAGATGATTGGTATGGATGCTGAATATTTCTATCAAAGAAATTTATCACTTATAGTTTTTCCTTTTGGATATCATATTTTGCATGGAAGCAAAAAGTAAATCTCAAAAAATTACTCCCTGCTTTCATAATCATATTAATCGCTGTCTTTTATATGAATTTATTGCCGGACAATATGAATAGTCACACACTGATACTTGCATGTAGGCAATTATACTTTTTTGAGTTGCATAAACTTCAAAAGGTTCGGAAATCAAAACCAGTGTATATATGCTTTTTGGACTTTCTGTACTGACGATGATTGTAAATGGAATTGCACTTTCAGCTATAGTTTTCAGAATTTATGAATGGGGGACCTATCCTAACAAGCTTGCAGTTTTAGTCGGAAATATTCTTATCCTTATAAATTTATTGTTTGTTACATTCAGACTTTATAAAACAATTAAAGACAAAAATGAAATTTACAGAGTAGAAAAAAGTATGGCTTCATTTTTACCGGTCTATAGTCTTTGGACTGCATTGGTTGTAATGAAAAAGCACCGATAGAATATCTCAAGACCATTACAGGTATCAGGTATATTGATGACAGACTGACAGCTCTCGAATTTGGTGATAATGTTTAACAATTTATTAAATGGAATTATTCAGAATATCATCTGAAAAATATTCGAAAGGGCTTGTCTCTTCAGGAAGACCAAACAGATGGAATAAAAACGGAGAGCATGTAATTTATACAGGAGGATCCAGATCATTGTCGACACTTGAATTAATTGTTCATCGAAATTTTATCAAACCTGATATAATATATAAAGTCCTGATAATATCTGTCCCCGATTCGGAAAATATTATAAAGACAGTTAAGACAAAAGACCTGCCGGATAACTGGAGAAAATTAGAAGCCTATTCTAAACTTCAGGAGATTGGAAGTGATTGGATCCAAAGTAAAGAAACCCTTTTACTAAAAGTACCTTCAGCAGTAATTCCTCAGGAACAAAATTACATAATAAATATCGAGCATTCAGATTTCAAAAGAAAAGTAAAACTGGTCAGGAGTGAGGAATATTTTTGGGATGAAGGGCTTTTACAATAAAAACTTATTCAGATTAAATTTTTTTTAAAAGTATTTTTCACATAAAAAAACCGGCATTTTCATACCGGTCTTATTTTATAAATATAAACAGAAACCATCAAATCCAACCCTATTCATGACACTCTCTACATGATTAAAAATTAAAATTTATGAAAAACACTTTCACTTTTTATTTTACAAGTATCATACTTCTTGTCTGCGATATTTCATTTACTGTAAGTTTATAAAAATAAACTCCTGAACTTAGATTATTACCTGTAAATTCTGATTCATGCTCACCTTCATTTTGTGAATCATTTACCAGTGTGGTAATTTCATTTCCCAGAGTATCAAATATCTGAAGAAGTACTTTTGAATTTTTGTTCAACCTGTAGCTGATACGGGTGTTTGGATTAAAAGGATTCGGATAATTTTGAAATAATTGAAAATCTTTTACAACGCTTATCTCATTTTCGTTTATGGAAATTAATGTTCCGTCTTCAGTGATAGTTATATTCTGATCTACAGGTACATTTGTAAAATACTGATCTTCACCTGACGGCCATTCGACCTTAATAGAATCTATCACTGCAGCATTCCCGAGACCGAAGTGAAGTATCAGATTCTGAGTGCAGTATCCTGCCTGTCCGCTGATCTCCTGCATTTGAGTCACAGAGTTTCCATTGATGTTAGCTTTTATTCTGACCTTAGTTCCGATCGCAGATTTGTTTGAAGTGGTACCGGTACATTTTATATTGATCCATTTGTTTCCAGTTGAAAGTTCATTTCTATACAGAGCATTTTTTTGATTCTCGTTAAAAGTATTTGCTGCTGCCAAATCAAGATCACCGTCATTATCATAATCACCCCATGCAAATCCGAAAGTATATCCCGAATCATTTACAAGAACTCCAGAAGTCAATTTTTCAAAAGAAGCGGTACCTGTTTCCATCAGATTATTTTTGTATAATTTATTCACAAGCTTCTCTGTAAATGTAGGACCTTTATATGCCTGAGAAATGAACATATCCAGATCACCGTCATTGTCATAATCACCCCAGCCGCCTACAGCATTATATCCCTGCTCTGTAACCAAAGGATCATTTGTGATTTTTGTAAAAGTAAAATCGCCGTCATTTCTGTAAAGTGAGTTCAATTGATTGTTAGTATTAGTTACAAAGGCATCGAGATCACCATCATTATCATAATCACCCCAGCTTGCACTCCATGATTCTCCACCGCCAGATGTTAAAGGAGTATTTGTGATTGCTGTAAAATATCCGTTGCCGTTATTTTTAAAGAATTGCTCATTCTGATTATTTTCCCTGGATACAAAAATCTCAGGAAGTCTGTCACCATTTACATCCACCCAGTTCACACCTCTTGCAAATGCTGTCTGACTGAAAACTGCACCTGTATCAATTTTTATAAAATTACCACCACCTGTGTTTTTGTATATAAAGTTTTTATGATTGGTACCTGCGCTGTTAGTTACAAAGAGATCTAACAAACCGTCATTATCATAATCCCCCCAACTGCATGTTTCTGAATAACTCGGATCTAAAGAGACAGGGCTGTTTGAAAGTAATGTAAAAGAACCGTTACCGTTATTTTTATAGAGTGGGTTGATCCTGTTATACCAGTTCACGACACACATATCCGGAAATCCGTCATTATCAAAATCTCCCCAGCTGCTACCGTCCGAAGGAAGAAAGTCTGTAACTACAGGATCATTCTCAATCTTTACAAAAGTACCGTTGTCATTTCTGTACAGAAAATTATTTTCACCTCCCTGTTTACCATTTGATATAAAGAGGTCAAGGTCGTTGTCACTATCGTAATCGATCCAGTTTACGCTGCGTGAAGCGCCGCTGTCAAGACTTACAATACTTTGTTCTATTTTGATAAAGTCCTGAGACTTTAAATGTGTTAGGGCTGTAAATGTGATCAGGAAAATGGTTATTAATGTTTTCATTTTTTTAAAGTTTAATATTTATAAAATTATAGAAAATATACGACTGTTATTATTCTCTGATTCGAAAAGTTCGGGGAAAAATCAGAGCTTAAATTTGATTCCTGAGAAGATGATTTCCTAACATCTAAAATTTTAATTTATATACCTATGAGATACAAAGATACTTTTATCGGTTGATATACGGATACTTTTTCACCATATTTTTTTAATTCTATGAATACTAATACAGAACTTTTTGATCTGATAAAATCGCTTACCTCCAGTGAAAAAAGATATTTCACTCTAAATGCATCCGTGCAGAAAGGAAATAAGAAATATCTTAAACTCTTTGATCTGATAGATTCTCAAAGATCTAATGATGAAAAAACTTTAAGATCTTTAAAAGGAAAGGAAGACATTACAAAAAATTTTAATTTTACTAAAAATTATCTCACCAAACTTATTTTTAAAAGTCTTCTGAATTATAAAAATGAAAAGTCCACTGATGCAAAACTTTTTAATATGCTGCAAAGATGTCGGATACTTTTTGACAAAGCACTTTTCAGACAATACTTTAAAACTGTAAAAGCAGGTAAACAACTTGCCGAAAAGAATGAAAGATTCAGCTTTCTTATTGAGTTCATGGAAATTGAAAGACAGCTTACAAAAAAGGAAGAGCTTTCAGGAGTAAATATAGAGGAGGTGTTTGATGATGAACTTAAAATTCTCAACAAGATTCGTGATATAAATAATTATAAAAAAACAGTGTCCTTACTGTTCAGGTTTTACAGAACTAAAGGTATGGTAAGATCAGAGCAGAATGAAAAAGATCTGGATGAATGTATGAATGATTTACTCATAGTTTCAGAAACAGTATCTGACGGAATGGGTATGTCTGTGACAGCAAAGGAGCGTTATTTATTTGCGATGAGTATGGCCGAGGAGATCAAAGGAAATTTTGATGCTTCTTATAATTATTCTACAAAAAGATTTAAATTAATATCAAATAATATAAATGTGTTTGATGAATCTTTGTTTGATAGTTACAAAGACTCAGTTCTGTCAGCAGTATATTCCGCATCAATATCGCGAAAGTTTGCAAAAGCTGAAAAGCATCTCGATAGTCTTAAAATTAACTCAGGTAAGACTGAAATAAATGATCTGAATATTATGCTGAGCGAACTGCATTATAATCTGTTAAGAGTTTTAAATGGAAAAGTTAATAAAAATAAAAACACGATTCTCGCAGAAACAGAAAAATTTTTAAAAAGAAATAAAAATAAAATTACCATTAACACTTTTAATCTAATAGTCTACAGACTATCAGCTATTCATTTTTTCGAAAAAAATTATAATGAATGTTTAAGGATCTTTGGTGAATATTCTCTGGAAAAGAACTCGGGGTTGTCACCGTTCATTGAGCCATATGCGCGAATGCTTTTAATACTGATTCATTTTGAGATGAAAGATCACAAGCTTCTTCAATATATGATACCCTCTGCAAAGAAATATCTCAGGAGCCGAAATGCTTTGCATAAGACAGAGGATACTGTTTTGAATTTTATTTCAAAAATGAGCAAACAGAATAAAAATACGAATCAAAAAACATTACTGTCTGAACTAACTAATGATCTTATAAGATTTAAAAAAGATAAATATGAAAAAAATGCATTTGAATATTTTGATTACTTAAGATGGATAAAAAATATTAACTATTAAAATAAATTCATATTATGAATAACCGCTGGACTTTAAAGAATAAGAAAGCTCTGATCACAGGCGCGACCAGAGGAATTGGAAAAGCAATTACTGAGGAATTCCTTTCACTTGGCGCTGAGGTTTTCATTGTTTCAAGAAATGAAAATGATATAAAAGCCGATCTCGAAAAATATACAAAGGAAGGTCATAAGGCTGACGGAATGAAGTGTGACGTTACAGATGCAGGTGACAGAAAAAAACTCAACGGGAAAATTCTAGAAATTTCAGACAGTTTGGATATACTTGTAAACAACGCCGGATCAAATAATCGAAAGAGTACTCTCGAAAATTCTGAAGAGGATTTTGATTATATATCATCACTTAATATGAAATCGGTATTTGAACTTTGTAAAATATTTCATCCGATGTTAAAAAATTCAGGCAGCGGTTCAATTGTAAATATAGTATCAGTTGCAGGATTTACTTCAGTCGGCACAGGATCGCCTTATGCAGTTTCAAAAGCCGGCATAATTCATTTTACAAAATACCTTGCAGTCGAATGGGCAAAGGATAATATCCGGGCAAATTCCGTCGCGCCGTGGTATATAAGGACTTCTCTGACCGAACCTGTATTAAGTAAAAAAGAATATCTCGAAGGAGTACTGGCAAGAACTCCGATGAAAAGAGTCGGCGAACCTGAGGAAGTAGCAGCAGCAGTTGCTTTTCTTTCAATGCCGGCTGCATCTTATATTACAGGTGAATGTATAGCTGTAGACGGTGGGTTTTTGAAATACGGATTCTCTTAAAAATTTTATATGAGATATTTGAATATTTAATGGTATTCTTAAAACAATAAGTTTGCATAAATTTAATATATATAAATTCTTATAATAAAAATCACATCTCATATATATGAGATTGAATGCTCTTCCAATATTAATTAATTTATCGTATGAAAAAAATTAATATTTATATCATACCTGTAATAATTTTTATTACATTATTATTCCGAAGTATTACAGCTCAGGAAAATCAAATAAAAAATAACACTTTCCAGAATCAGATTAAAATCGAACATATATCAAATGACCTTGGCATTCCAACGAATCTTGTCTTTGAAATTTATCAGGACAGCAAAGGATTTATGTGGTTTGGGACAATGTTCGGACTCGTCAGATATGATGGGGATAATTACAAAACATACAGACATGATCCTTCTGATAAAAACTCACTTTCAAATGACGACATAATTTCCATTTTTGAAGATAAGGATGGATATATCTGGATTGGCACATACAACGGCGGTCTGAACAGATACGACAGGAGATCGGGAAATTTCACAAGATTTTTTTATGATCCGAATAATGAAAATACAGTTAGCGATAACACGATCTGGGATATCATACAGGACAAAAACGGAACTATCTGGTTCGCAACAGAATCAGGCGGACTTTGTAAATTTGAAAATGATTTATTTACTTCTTTTAAACATGACTCTACTAATTCCAAAAGTATCAGTGGTAATAAGATATTAACTTTAAGTTTTGACAATGACGGTAACATCTGGGCAGGATCGACTACCGGTCTGAACAAACTTGATGTAAAGAAAGGTGAGTTCACAGTATATAAATTTGATAAGGAAAATGAGAACAGCATTGGAAGCAATGTCATTAATTCATTGCTGTGCGACAGCTACGGTGACATCTGGGCAGGTACGGGAGGCGGAGGACTGAATAAGTTTGAGAGGGGGACTGGAGATTTTAAGAGGTATGTAGTTGACTCGGGGGATGTGAATAGTATTAGTAGTAATGTTGTTATTTCGGTATTGGAGGAAGAGGCGGGGGTGCTTGGTGTGGGGACGGGAAACGGTTTTAACCGTTTCTATGTGCGCGAAGGAAAGTTCGAAAAGGTGAAGCTGTATCCGGATAAAGAATTCAACAGGGAAGTTATTACACGGATGTATAAAGACAATTCGGGAGTTCTATGGCTTAGTAATTATCAGGAGGGGTTGCATAAGGTCATTCGCGGAAACGGGAAGTTTCAAAACTATCTTGAAAATAAAAGTGTACATTGTTTTTATGAGAATCCGGATGGTACTATCTGGATTGGGACTACTCAGGGTTTGTTAAAGGTTGACAATAATTTTAACATATTAGATACATACTTAAATGATAAGAATAATCAGAATAGCATTAGCAGTAATTTTGTCAGATCACTTACAAAAGATATTAACGGAAATCTTTGGATCGGTACAAGCTTCGGTCTGAATAAATATAATGAAAGCAATAAAACTTTTACAAAATATTTAAATTCACCCGAAGATGAACATTCTCTTAGTAATAATGGAATAAGCAGACTTCTTACTGACAATGCAGGTAAACTTTGGGTGGGAACAGACTTTGGGCTGAATGAATATTTGCCTGCAGAAAAAAAATTCAAAAGATATTTACATTCTCCGACAGATATGGAAAGTCTGAGTGAAAATTCTATACTTTCAATATATGAAGACAAGTCAGGAAGTATATGGGTTGGCACTTATTCGGGATTAAATAAAATGGACAGAGCTACTGGCAAATTCAGTCATTTCAGTCATGATCCTTTAAATGACAAAACAATTAGTAACAACTATATATATTCTTTTTGCGAAGATGCATCCGGAAATTTCTGGATAGGTACCGGCGGTGGATTGAATAAATTCGATCCGGCTACGGAAAGTTTTTTATATTTTATTGAAAAGAATGGTCTTGATAATTCAGTAATCGCAGGAATTGTGCAGGATGTAAACGGTAATCTCTGGCTAAGTACAATTAATGGTCTGAGCTTATTCAATATAAATAATAATGATTTTAGAAATTTTAATACAAGCGATGGTCTGTCTGATAATATGTTCAATTTCTCATCTTACATGAAAACTTCTGATGGCAGAATTCTTTTCGGAAGTGTCAATGGTGTAACAAGTGTAAATCCTGCCGATATTATTAATAGTAGCTTTACGCCTCAGGTTTTGTTTACAGATCTTATCAGGTATAATGAGAATTCAAAATTTACTGAAGATATTTCTGCACTTAAAGATGTTTCTCTAAGCTATAAGGATAATGTCATTAATATTGGTTTTTCATCATCGGATTTTACTCATCCGGATAAGATCAAGTATTCATACATGCTTGAAGGATTTGACAAAGACTGGATACAAAGCGGAAAAAACAGAAATGCAGTTTATACAAATCTCGATCCGGGTAATTACATTTTCAAAGTTATAAGTACTAATTCTGACGGTGTAAAAAATGAATCTGTATCCGAGCTTAAGTTCAGCATATCACCACCGTTTTGGAAGACATGGTGGTTCTATACAATAATTTTATCTCTGCTGATTTTTTCAATTATATTAATTCAGAATATAAGAGTGAGAAGTAAAGTTAATCATTTACTTGAACTGGAAAAAGTCCGTGAGTCAGAACGCGAAAAAGTTCGAGAGCAGGCATCACGCGATTATCATGATGAGCTTGGACATAAGCTTACCCGGATTTCTCTTTACAGCAGAAGAGTAAATAAAAAACTTCAGGCGTTTACAAATGGAATTTCTGAAGACTTAAAATTTATAGTGGAAACTTCTAACTCTCTACAGAGCGGAGCAAAGGATCTCATATGGACAATGAATCCGCAGGAAGATACTTTGTATGACTTTGCTGTTAGGTTAAAAGATTTTGGGAATGAACTTTTTGACAACAATGGTATGGAATTTCACTCAGGTGAAATATCTGAAGAGCTAAGGGAGATAAGGCTTTCGATGAATTGTAAGCGGCATCTTATATATATTTTTAAAGAGGGTATGAATAACATTCTCAAATATTCTGAATGTGAAAATGTAAAATTAAACTTCAGGATCTATGATGAAGATGTTGAAATAATTTTAGAGGACGACGGTATTGGCTTTGATCCGGCAAATTGTCAAAAGGGATACGGATTAAAAAATATTTTCTCACGTGCCGCTCAGATCGATCTGAATGTAAATATTTCATCAATGCCCGGAGCAGGTACGAAAATTACTTTGACTGCAGGAATTCAGAATCTGATCTCGGTTTTTACGGAAAACAAATCTTCTGATTCCTGAAAATTATGCTATGAATAGAAAATCTGAAAATTTCAGGATTCATGTATCAGTGGTAGAAGATGATAAGCTTATCAGAGAATCGCTTGTAGAAATGATTAATGAAGCCGGTGGATTTTCCTGTATCGGAAATTACGGTGACTGTGAAAGTGCATTAAAGGATATTGGGAAAAATAAACCTGATGTTATGCTTATGGATATTGAGCTTCCGGGCATTTCAGGAATTGAAGGGGTAAAAAAGATAAAGGAAATTTATCCAAAGATCGACATAATTATGCTGACAATTCACGAAGACCTTTCACTTGTATTCAAAGCTTTGAGTGCCGGAGCAAGCGGCTATCTTGATAAAAGTGCCACAGAAGAAAAAATACTTGAATCCATCCGTGAAATTTATGAAGGCGGCGCGCCAATGTCTTATAAGATCGCAAAACTTGTCGTCACATCATTTCAGAAAAAAACCGAATCACCGCTGACCTCCAGAGAAACTGACGTTCTCGATCAGCTTTGCAAAGGCAATTCCTATAAGGAAATTGCATTTAATCTTTTCATCACAGTCGGTACAGTCCGCCATCATATAAAAAATATTTACTACAAACTCCATGTCCACTCAAAATCCGAAGCAGTCGCAAAAGCTCTTAAAGAAAGATTGGTTGACAATTCCTGATCGATTTATATAATTTCCCTGATTTAATCTTCTTAATTTTATAATCAATATCTTTATTTTCATAATTTATAAACTGACATAGCTGGAACCAAAAAAAATTTTTAAAAAGTTAATACTCCTCCCCTTTGTCCAAAAGGGAGGTTGGGAGGGGTTTGAAGAATTGAGTTTAATTTGACTCCACTGCACACAGTGCTGAGTTTTATATTTGTTGTTTGCTATTTCTTTCAGCAATAACCCCCTTCGCTCCCTCATTTTTAAGGTGGAATTACTTTTTAATTATTCTGAAACGTGCTGTTTGAATTTTTGAATTCATTTCTAAAAAATTAATTAAAAATTTTCTTACCATTTTGCGATTAATTTACGTTGTAACAGAATAATTCGTAATTCTTAATTCGTTTTTGCTCCCCTCCAAAATATTCTCACTTTTTATAATACAATATAATAACTATTTTACTACACTTTACAAACGTTTTATAAAGTAATCCTATAAGAATTTAATTCATAATGAAAATATTTATTGACACCGCTAATCTGGATGAGATCCGTGAAGCTGCTGCGATGGGAATTCTCGACGGAGTCACGACAAATCCGTCACTTGTTTCAAAAGAAGGACATAAAGATTTCAGATCAATGCTCGAAAAGATCTGCGCTATGGTGGACGGAGATATCAGCGCAGAAGTAGTCTCTACCAATTGTGACGATATGCTGAAAGAAGGAAGAGAACTTGCCAAGATCCATAAAAACATTGTAGTAAAAGTACCTCTCATAAAAGAAGGTCTGAAAGCTGTAAAAGTATTCAGCGAAGAGAATATCAGAACCAACGTAACCCTTTGCTTCTCAGCGTCTCAGGCAGTTCTCGCTGCAAAAGCCGGTGCTTATATTGTCAGTCCTTTTGTCGGAAGACTCGATGACATTTCTCAAAACGGAATGGAGCTTATCGGTCAGATAGTGCAGATCTACGGAAATTATAATTATCAGACACAGGTACTCGTCGCATCGGTCAGACATCCGATACATTTTGTCGAAAGCTGTCTGCTCGGAGCGGAGATCGCGACTATGCCATTTAAAGTGATAGAAATGCTTGCAAAACATCCGCTTACAGATATGGGACTGGATAAATTTCTCAGCGACTGGGAAAAGCTTCAGGGTAAATAAGAAGTAAATAAATTATTAAAGAAAATATTTAATTGAAAAAAACAGCTTTTAATAATATTCATAAAAGTCTCGGCGGTAAATTAGTTGAGTTTGCGGGATATGAAATGCCCGTTCAGTATGAAGGCATTATTGCCGAACATAAAGCAGTGCGTGAGTCCGCGGGAATATTTGATGTTTCACATATGGGTGAGGTCGAAGTGAGAGGCAGTGATGCACTTGATTATTTACAAAAGATCACGACCAATGATGTATCCAAACTTGAAAAAGGCGACGTGCAGTATTCGGCTATGTGTCTGAAAGACGGCGGTATAGTAGATGATCTGCTTGTTTATAATTTTGGTTCACATTATATGCTTGTGATAAATGCATCGAACATTGAGAAAGATATAAAATGGATGGAAGAGAATTTATTTGGTGATGTTACTCTGAAAAATATTTCAGACGATACTTCACTGCTCGCTGTACAGGGGAAAAATTCTATTCACATTTTACAAAAACTTACCGATGCTGATCTTTCACAGATAGAGTATTACAAATTCGTAGAGTGTAAATTAGCCGGTCAGGACGTTGTATTATCACATACAGGTTACACCGGTGAGAAAATTTGTTTTGAAATATATTCATCTTCAGATATCGCGAAGTCGGAAGCATTATGGAATGCGATCTTCGAAGCTGGAAAGGAATCCGATCTGAAACCTGCCGGACTCGGAGCGCGAGATACTCTTCGTCTTGAATATGCTTTTCGTTTATACGGCAATGATATGAATGAATCGAACAACACTATTGAAGCTGGTCTCGGATGGATCACGAAAGTCGATAAAGGAGATTTCAATGGAAAAGAAGCGATCCTTCATGCAAAGGAAAATCCCGAAAAGAAAATTGTAGGATTTATAGTGGAAGACCGACTGCCTGCAAGACAGGGACAGGAAGTTTTCTCAGGTGATGAAAAGATCGGAATGGTGACCAGCGGAAGTCTTTCACCTATGCTGAATAAAAATATCGGTATGGCATATATAGATAAAGGATTCAATAAGATAGGAACTCAGATAGAAATTAAAGTAAGAGATAAAAAAATTAAAGCTACTATAACAAAGACTCCGTTTTTACAATGAATGTTATTTGATATTATAAAATTGAGTTAAGATTAAAATAATAAAAATTTCCACAAAGAAAGGTTTACAGAAAAATAAAATGAAAAGTATAAAGATATTACTCACGCAATCGCTGATACAGGATGACCTGATGCTGAAAGATAAGAATATTATCATACTCGACGTGCTGAGAGCAACTACAACAATGACAATAGCTCTGGCAAACGGTGCTAAAGAAATTGTTCCAACGGAAAATATTGCTACGGCTGTAAGAGTTGCCAGAGGTTCCAAAAATTCATTGCTTTGCGGAGAGCGAAACGGAAAAGTCGTGGACGGATTCAAGCTTGGTAATTCACCTTCTGAATACACAACTGAAGTGATCAAAGATCAGGGACTGATATTCAGTACAACAAACGGAACGCTTGCGATCATCAAATCAAAATTTGCAAAAAGCTGTGTGATGGGAAGTTTTTTAAATCTGTCGGCTTTGGTGGATTATGTAAATGTAATTGATGAAGATTTTATAATTATCTGTGCCGGTAAGCTGAATGAATTTTGTCTCGAAGACACTGTCTGCGCAGGGTTGATACTCAATAAACTTTCTGCCGGCAGAGAGCTTGAACTTGGAGATTCCGAGATCGCTGCAATGAATCTTTGTAATGATCTTGCAATGCTTCTGAATGTTCCATCACAGGAAAAGATCTTGAGGATGCTGAATATTTCAGAACATGGTAAATATCTGACTTCCATTGGATTTGGAGCAGATCTTGAGACAGCATCAAAGCTTGATTCATATCCCTTCATTCCGCTGTTCAGAAATGGAGTTGTAAAATTTAAGGAAATGTTTGAAGGTGAGTCTAGTCAGAAGTCAAAGATGAGAAGAGTAAACATTGGAGTTAAGAAAGAAGAAGTAAAAGAAAAAAAGGCTTAAAATTAATTTTCTAATTTAATTTTTAGAAATGAAGCAAAGTAAAAAACCCCGCATACCCAAGACAGGCGCAGCACCTGTAAAAAGAAATTCATCTAAGGAAGATATCACTATTTCCGAGGATTTCAAAAAACAGTTGCTTGGATTTCTTATCGGTGTATTCGGAATAATGATATGTCTTTCCATTTTGTCCTATTCAGACAAGGATCAGGCGACTCTCGAGCGCATGAGCTTTCTCAATATTTTCAAAAAAGAATCTTACTCCTCAGCCTTTGTTACATACAACTGGCTTGGAATAGCCGGCGCATATCTTTCTGATTTTCTTGTAAATTATTTCTTCGGATATTTCTCATTGATCATTTCTGTCATACTGATCACATTCGGCATTACACTATTATTTAAGAAACCTCTTAACAGAACAGTACAATTCAGCATCTACGCATCTTTACTGATGATGATGACTGCATCATTTTTCGGACTGTTGAGAATTTTCACCGGACCGCAGTTCATTTCAACAAAGATGAGCGGGACGACAGGTGATTATTTCGCATCGATATTTTATCATACTCTCGGTAGTGTTGGATCTACAGTTTTCTTTTCAATATCAATTATTTTGCTCGGATTCCTTCTCGTTGATGGAAACATTATCAAGACTTTGGTAAGGTTTAAATTATTTTTTGAAAATGTCTTTGATAAATTCAAAAGGGAGAAAGAAGATCTTGTTACACAAAAAGAACTTAAGAGTAATAAAATCAAAAACAATATTCCTGATGATGTACCGGTAGATGATGCTGACTTTGAAATTGCACTTAAGAAAGAGCGTGAGAGAATATTAAAAAATAAATATTCAAAGACTGTAAATGAAAATGAGCTTATTAAGGAAACTGAAATTTACAGACCAAAGCAGGATGATCCTTCATCGATAGTGATCAAGCCAAAGAAAACACAGGAGCTTTCTCAGCCTGTGTTAATCAATGCTGCTGGTGCTCAAGAGATTAAAAATGAAATGGACGTGAATCCGCAAAATTCAAACGACGTTCAGAATCTGCAAAGCAAGAAGGAAGAAGATTTCAAAGAAGAGAAACTTGAAAATTATAAATACCCTACATTAGAATTATTACAGGAGCCGACCAAAGAAGAGTTTGAAGTAATTCCAAATGAAGAGCTTACAGAAAACGGAAGACTGCTGCAGGCAAAACTTTTGAAATTTGGCATTGAAGTGGAAAAAGTTTTTGCAACGCCGGGTCCTGTAGTTACACTTTATGAACTCGTACCAGCGGCAGATGTAAAACTTTCCAAGATCGAATCTTTACAAGACGACATTGCTCTTGCAATGAAAGCCAAAGGAATCAGGATGATCATTCCGATCCCCGGCAAAGGTACAGTCGGAGTTGAGATTCCGAATAAGAAAGCACAACTTGTGAGGATCAGAAGTTCATTCGTTTCACAAAAATTTAACGATAGTAAAAAGCAATTACCTGTAGCATTTGGAAAGACTATAGACGGCGAAGTCTTCATAGACGACCTTGCAAAGATGCCGCATCTTCTGATCGCAGGTGCGACCGGTTCAGGAAAAAGTGTCGGTATAAATACTATTATCGCAAGTCTCTTATATAAACTTCATCCGTCCGATCTGAAATTTGTAATGATAGATCCCAAGAAGATCGAGCTGAGCTTATATTCAAAACTTAAAAAACATTTCCTTGCAACATCAGGTGATATAAATGAAAGTATTATCACAAGTCCGGCTAATGCAGTATCAGTATTAAAAAGTGTCGAACGCGAAATGGAAAACCGGTATGACAAACTTGCAAATGCAGGTGTGAGAAATATTGAAGCATATAATGAAAAGTATGCAAATGGAAATCTTACTGACAATGAAGTAATAAGACATAAGAAAATGCCTTACATAGTCGTGATCATCGATGAGCTTGCAGACCTTATGATCACAGCCAAGAGAGAGATCGAGGAACCGATTGCAAGGATCGCACAGATGGCAAGAGCTGTCGGAATTCATTTGATTGTTGCTACTCAGAGACCGTCGGTGGATGTTATCACAGGTGTGATCAAAGCAAACTTCCCGGTAAGAATTGCTTATCAGGTTGCATCAAAAATTGATTCAAGGACTATTTTGGATATGGGTGGAGCTGATCAGCTTTTGAGAAATGGGGACATGCTTTATTTGTCATCAGCATCTTCCAAACCGATCAGAATTCAGAATGCATATATAACGACTGAAGAGTGTGAAAAACTTGCAGAGTTCATAGAAGCGCAGGAAGGATTTTCAAAGCCATATCTGCTGCCGTCTATTATAGAAAGAAAATCTATAACATACGGAAGTGAAGAAGACAGAGATGAGTTATTCGGCGAAGCAGCTAAACTTATTTTCAAGCTTCAGCAATGCTCAGCATCGACTCTTCAAAGAAGGCTCAGACTTGGATATGCAAGAGCAGCAAGGATAGTGGATCAGCTCGAAGAAGCAGGCATAGTCGGTCCAAAGGACGGCTCTAATGCACGTGACGTTCTCATTACTACCGAAGATGAGCTTATGGAATATTTGTAATAAATAATTTTTATGTCTCACATTCTGATCACAGGCGGAACGGGAATGCTGAGCGGTGCTGTAAATAAATTATTAACTGAATATGAAGCTGTTTCCGTCATAGCAAGACACGAATCCGGTTTCAAGAAAATACTCTCCAAAACAAGACATCCTGAAAGACTCAATCCTATTTTACTCGACTACTCAGACACAGATCTTTTATCAGAAAAAATTATTTCTTCGATCCAAAATTGTGGACACATTGAAACTGCTGTCAATTGGATTCATTCACATGCTGAAAGTGCACACGAAGTAATAGGCAAGATTTTAGATTCACAGTATATCAGTTCAGATTATTTTCACATACTTGGCAGCGCATATTACAATCCGGAAAATTTAAGTTCAGATATTGAAGAAGTATTTTCTTCTTATGAAAATATTTCATACAAAAAAATAATACTTGGTTTTAAAACCGACGAAGCAAAATCGAGATGGCTGACAGATGAGGAGATTAGTGATGGCGTGTATCAAGCTGTAAGATCAGCTGAGAATGTATCTAATATTGGTTTAACAGAGCCGTGGGAGAGAAGACCCTGATCTCAATTTCATAAGTGAACTTCAGGCAAATCAATTTTTGAATTTAAGATTAATAAAACCGGGGATTTTATGCGGCAGATTCGGAGATTGCTTTGCTCGCAAAATTAATCTATTATATTTTCATTATCAAAAATATTCGTAATTCTTAATTCTTAATTTTTAATTGCTCTTAAAACTATTCCCATTTAAAAACTTTCACAGCAAGAGCATAAACGACAATTCCCCACGCAGCCATTATCAGAATATCATATCTGACATCAAAGAGGCTTGCACCTTCGAACGAGATCTTTCTTAATGCTTCGTTCAGATAAGTCAGAGGCAGCGCCCGGCTTACGGGTTGCAGCCATTCCGGAAAATTTGATATCGGAAAAAAAGTGCCAGCAAGAAGAAACTGCGGCAGAGTGATCAGATTCGCAATTGACGGAACTGCGCTTTCATTCTTTGCAATTCCCGATACGACAAACCCGAATCCAAGAAAAACTATTAATGCAATTGCAGACATTATCATCATATTGAAGAAAGTCACAAACCCATTTACAAGTGTGAATCCAAAAAAGAAATATCCTATCACAATAATTATAAGAGAAGTGAAAATCGAAAAGATCAGTCGGCTCAGACATTCGCCTAAAATAATATAAACTTTTTTTACAGGCGTAGAAAAAAATCTTTTGATCACGAGTGTCTGACGGAGACCTATAAAAATAAATGCTGTACCGAATACTCCCGCGCTTAGCAGTGAAAATCCAAGCTGACCGGGTAAAATGAAATCTATAGTCTTAAATTTTCGACCTTCGACCACTTCCTCTTTTAATTCTGTCTTGGGAATTTTCAGATCAGACATTGCAAGATTCTGCTTATCGACAATTTCATTCACTATCATTTTCAAAATGCTTCCTCTCTCCGGAGAAGCTTTTGTAGTCTTTAGAAATATCACAGACTGACCAGCGGGATCTTTTTCAATTTTTATAATTGCATCGATCCTTCCCTTTTCTAATTCAGACATCGCTTTCACATCATCCAGATCTTTATTAACTCTGATCGTACTGCTTTTTATTAATTCCTGATAAACAGGATTTAAAGTATCCGAATTTTTTTCAATAACGACATCGATCTTAAAGCCACTACCACCGATGAATCCAAATACAATTATAAAGATCAGAGGGAATACAAGATTGAATACAACCGCTGAAGGATTACGCATCAGCGCAGTCAGGCTTGCCTTCGTAAGTGACAGCATTGCACGGATCTGACTGTAGTTTTTATCCATCTTGGTTTTTTTGGAATGAAATTATTTTAGTTTGAAAAATTAACTCTTAATTTTCTCTTATTGCATGTCCTGTAAGATTTATAAATACATCTTCAAGTGATGCGAGCTTCACCTGCTTTGGTCTTTCAAAACCGTTCCTGACAAGTTCATCGATCAAATTATCAGGTGTGTCGATCGTAATTATTTTTCCGTTATCAATTATACCTACCCTGTCACATAAAATTTCCGCCTCATCCATATAGTGAGTCGTCAGCATGATCGTAGTTCCTTTTGATTTGATGCGCTGAATTAATTCCCATAGGTTTCTTCTCGCCTGCGGATCGAGACCGGTCGTCGGTTCATCGAGAAAAATTATCTTAGGTTCATTGATAAGAGTGGTACATATAGAGAAACGCTGCTTCTGCCCGCCTGAAAGCTCTTTGAATTTTGATTTCTTTTTTTCATTCAGATCGACAAGTTTTAACAATTCATCGGGATCTATATCTACATTATAAAGTCCTGCGAATAATTCTATGAGTTCGTCAAGATGAAGATTCGGATAAAACCCTGCAGCCTGAAGCTGAATACCGATGATCTTTTTTATTTCATTCTGATCTTTATCCTTGTCTACAGACAGTCCATTAATAAAAACTTCACCCGAAGTTTTCTCACGGAGAGTTTCCATGATCTCAAGTGTAGTCGTCTTCCCGGCACCGTTCGGTCCGAGCAGTCCGAAGATCTCTCCTTCTCTGACATTAAAACTAATTCCGTCAACTGCAGTGAGCTTGCCGTATTTCTTTACGAGATCTTTAACTTCTATTATATTTTTATTTGTGACTGTCAGATTATTTTTGGATGAATATCATTTAGGATTTACAGAAGTTTCTATCTCGTTTTTCCGCAGAGTCCGAAAAGCACATGACTCTATGGAAATTGTTAATACTCTATACTTAAACTTTAATATCAATTTAGATTTATTGAAGGTTCAATCCCGTTTTCCCGCTTAGTCCGAAGAGCACGTGACTCTGCGAAGACAGGTGTGCTGTGTGTTCTATGTGTCTATGTGGTTCAGAAAAAGGTCAGATGACGTATCCCTCAAGTCCCTGTCTGCCGCCTTCTCTTCCAAAACCACTTTCTTTATATCCGCCGAAGGGCGATGCGGGATTGAACTTATTATATGTATTTGACCAGACCACACCCGCTCTTAACTTACTCAGAGTTTTGAAAATTTTTGAACCTTTGTCAGTCCACACTCCCGCAGATAATCCATAGCAGGAATTATTCGCTTTTTCTACAGCTTCCGAAGGTGTCCTGAATGTAAGAATAGATAAGACCGGTCCGAAAATTTCTTCATTGGCGATTCTGTGAGACTGTGCTACATCTGAGAAAAATGTCGGTCTGAACCAGTACCCTCTGTCCGGAAGATCACACTGACTCTGATAAATTTCCGCACCTTCGTTTATTCCTGCTGCAACAAGCTCTTTAATTTTTTCAAGCTGCATCTTTGAATTTATAGCTCCGACATCTGTATTCTTATCCATTGGATCACCGACTCTTAATGTAGAAAGTCTTTGCTTAAGTTTTTTTATTACAATATCTTTTACACTTTCCTGAACGAGCAGCCTTGAACCCGCGCAGCATACATGTCCCTGATTAAAATAAATTCCATTGATGATTCCTTCTATAGCTGCATCGATCGGTGCATCTTCAAAAATTATATTGGCAGCTTTTCCGCCAAGCTCAAGTGTAAGTTTTTTATCCATTCCGGCTGTCTGTCTCATGATGAGTTTACCTACTTCAGTCGAACCTGTGAATGCGATCTTTTTTGTCATCGGATGTCCGACTATTGCTGCGCCTGTCTTTCCGTCACCTGAAATAATATTCACAACGCCTTCAGGAAGACCTGCTTCTTCAATGACTTCAGCAAGTTTATATAAAGTAAGTGGCGTAGTTTCAGCAGATTTTATGACGACTGTATTTCCGCAGGCAAGAGCAGGTGCAATTTTCCATGCAGCCATTAATAAAGGAAAATTCCATGGAATGATCTGACCTGCAACTCCGATAGAAGATACTTTCCTTCCGGGAAATGCATAGTCTAATTTATCAGCCCATCCTGCATAGTAAAAGAAATGCGCAAGTGCGAGCGGCACATCAACTGATTTTGATTCTTTGATCGACTTTCCGCCGTCCATTGTTTCTATCACAGCAAACTCCCGTGCTTTCTCCTGAATGATCCGTGCGATCCTGAATATATATTTCCCTCTTTCTTTCGGTGGCATTTTGCTCCATACTTTATCATAAGCTTTCTCAGCGGATTTGACTGCTTTATTTACATCAGATTCAGTTGCATAGGCAACTCTCGCTAAGATTTCTTCAGTAGCCGGGTTTACCGTCTCGAAATATTTTTTTGTCTTTACCCATTTCCCGCCAATAAACAAATCATATTTTTCTTTAAGATTAATATGCTTCTTATCTTCGATGGATTTCGAATATTCCCATTTAGGTTTTTTTGACTTTGAATTTATAGAGGCACTTAAACCATTTGATCTTCCATTGGTTTTTCCGTTAGATGAAACCTGCTTTTTCCCGTCTGATAATGTTTTCATAATAAATATTTATTTACAGAGATATTCTGTTTCGCTGATCTGTAATGGAAATTCAGCTAAATTTTTTTATTTTAAATTACAAATTTTAGATTTGTCTTTTTAATATATATAAAACTTTTGTTTATCTGTATCTGCTCTTTGAATGAACTTCACATGCCCAGAACCTTATCATAAAATTTCTCATACATTGGAACAATGTTTTCTTCACTAAAATACTCAGCTCTTTTTCTGGCGTTTGCAGATAATTGTTCATACCTCTTTTCATTTGTCAAAAGCTCAACAGCATATTTTGCCATTCTTTCAACATCACCTATCTCTGCAATATAGCCTGTCTCTCCGTGAAGGTTCAGCTCAGGCAGACCACCGACACTTGATGAGATCACCGGCACTCCGCAACTCATTGCTTCAAGAGCTGACAAGCCAAAACTTTCAGACTGCGACGGTATAAAAAACAGATCAGTAACTGAAAGTAATTCTACCAATGCATCCTGCTTACCCATAAATTTTATATCCTCAAAAATACCAAGCTCTCTTGAATATCTTTCGCATTCACTTCTCTCCGGACCGTCACCGATCAGCAAAAGCTTTGAATCAACTTTTTGTTTTACTTCATTGAAGATCGTAATCACATCCCGTACTCTTTTCAGTGCACGAAAATTAGATGTATGTGTCAGAATTTTTTCATCATTCTTCGCAAAGTTCTTTCTGAAACACTTGGTCTTTTCATTATCTTCACGCTTGTATTTATTTATATCAATAAAGTTTGGGATGACCTCGATCTCTTTATCTATCTGATACTGCTGCTGAGTTTTATCTTTTAGAAATTTCGATACAGCAGTGACGCCGTCAGATTTCTGAATACTGAATTTCATAGTCGGCAGAAAACTCGGCTCGAGTCCCGTCAGAGTAATGTCAGTTCCGTGCAGTGTAGTAATGAATTTCATATCGGTCTTTGTACTGCTTTCGGAATTCAGGATCTCACGCGCGAGGAATGCACTTGTAGCATGGGGAATTGCATAATGTGCATGAAGCAGATCGAGATCATGAAATTTTGTGACTTCAACCATTTTACTTGCAAGAGCTATTGAATATAGAGGAAATTCGAATAAAGGATAATTATTTATTTCTACCTCATGATAAAATATATTATCGACAAATCCGTTAAGCCGTGTCGGCATTGCATAAGAGATAAAATGAATTTCATGACCTCTCATCGCAAGTGCTTTGCCAAGTTCTGTCGCAACTACTCCGCTGCCACCGTAAGTAGGATAACATGTAATGCCTATTTTCATTTGTATAAAATTTTATAGGTGTAAATATAATTTATTCTTGTCTTAAGAAAAATTCATTAGGGTATAAAGCTTAAAAATTATAAGGATAAATTAAAAGTCCCGCAGAGAATTGATAATTCTCTGCGGGATAGTAGATATTTAATATTATGTGTTTCAATTTGAAATTATTTCAATTGTCGTTTTCTTCTCCTCAGGAAGTTGGCGGTCAAAAATTTGCAGTTATATAATATTCAAATCGCACTTTTAAATTCGCAAACTCTTTGAAACACCAAAAGTTGCTCAAATTTTAATTTTAGAAAAAGTATTCTTTTAAATTTTAGAACTGTACAAAATTCGGATTGCTTCACCCGAATGAATTCAGGTTCGTAAAGTCTTATTTTTAATAACACTATTTAAAATTTAATATTTAAAATTTTTTATTAAATTTCTATCTTGAAAAAGAAATTTGAAATATCGATTCTTGACAGTTCACAATCCAACCCTCCGCAAAAAATTTATTAAAAATTCAATCCGTTTTGTCTGATTAAATTTTTATTTTACTCAATAATTATTTTTATGATTGCTTTCCGATACATTTCTCTGATTCTTGTTTTTATATTTGCGTTTATTTTAGCGGGATGCTTTTCTCTAAGCATAGACAATAAGATCGAAGTCAATCCCGAAGAGGACTGGCTGATGGTCGGAGGTAATATTCAGAAGACAAATATTTCAAAATCCAAATCTACTTTAGCACCTCCTTTTAATCTTTACTGGGATTTTAATGCAGACGGCGGCCTGGCGAAGAACTGTATTTCGGTCAGTGACGCAATTGTATTTGTAAATACACTGAATGGTGAATCATTTGCAATAGATCTACTAAGCGGTAAGAGTCTCGGCAGAACTTCAACTATAGGCGATGCATCTTTTTCCACTCCGCTTATAAATAACAGCAGTGTAATCATTACATCTGCTGGAGAGGATAAAAACAGAATTTTTAGTTATAACCTGCTCAGCGGAATACAAAAATGGAACAGAAATATTGGCAGCGTAGAATCATCTCCGATCATGGTGGATAAAGATCTGATCGTATGTTCAGTGAATAATAAAATTTACCGTCTGAATTTACAAACCGGTTTTATAGTCTGGATCGCAAGACCGGAGGATTCTTACTTTCCTTTAAATTCATTTTATAACAGTCCGACTGTTTTTGACAATAAAGTCTTTGCAGGAAATAACAGCGGAAATATGTATGCCTTTGACATTAACACAGGTAAACAGCTTTGGAATTACAAAACCGATGGACCTGTAACAAATGATGTGTCAGCAAAAGACGGAAAGATTTTTTTTGGATCTGATGATGAATATTTCTATTGTCTCGATACTGCGGGTACACTTATCTGGAAGAATAAGCTTAACACAAAATTTTCAGCAGCTTCTACTTTCTACAGAAATTATGTGATCACTGCAGGTATAGACGGAAATGTGTATGCGTTAAATATTGAAAACGGAGATGTGGAATGGACTTTCACAACTAACGGAGCAATTTTGGCTACACCGCTTTGTCACAATGACATGATCTTTGTCGGATCTTATGATAAAAATTTTTACTGTATCAGTGCTGATAACGGAGATAAACTATGGCAGTATCTTTGTGAAGGCAGAGTAAGAACCAGTGCGGTGATATGGAAGGACTATATCTTTACTGCCAGTGATGATAAATACGTTTACTGTTTTTCAAATAATGAAATGAAGAAGGAAAAATAATATGCGGATTATAATTGTTTTGATATTTATTCTGATCTGCAGTCAAGGACACACTCAACAGGACATTGCAGATACACTTGATAATAAAGTTGTGATTGATACATCAATAGTTTCTGACAGTCTTAAAACTTATTCCGTAAATTTTTTATCCCTTCCCGAAAATGCTGAAGTTTACAGCGACACAACACTCCTCTGTCACACACCTGCTTTAGATATAAAAATGAAAGAAGGAAAGCATGAGCTGAAATTTATAAATCCGCGGAGTGGCAAGTACTGGCAGAATTCTAACGAGACCATTAAGTTTTATCTGAAAAGTGATACTACATTCAGCGTTAACTTTAAATATTTTTATTATTTTGAATCTGAACCTTTTAATGCTTCAGTGACAAGCAGTGATACTTTAATGGGACATACACCTTTAAGAATATTTACTGATTTTAAATTAACGGACAACATAATTTTCAGAAAGAAAAATTATAATGACTTTGTATATAATATTTCGGATTATAATTTTGAAACAGGTGCAAAAATTAAAATGAAATCAAAAGGTAAGGTAAGTCTGAATGAAGGAGTTTATAAAAATAAAGGAACACAGTTTAATTCTGAAAGAAATTTACCGGCTATTATAGGGCTCGGAATGGCTTCCGTTGCTGCTGCATATTTCACTTACGATTTTAAGACAAACGGTAATAAGGCATATGATGAATATTTACTCACAGGCAATCAGGCAAAGTTAGATGAATCCTCTTCCGATGATACATATTTTATCATCTCACTCCTTGTAATGCAGGCTGCTATCGGCGGACTTGTGTATTTTCTTTTTTTTGACTGAAACAGGTTATCCGATATTTTAAAATTTGCTAATCTAATAAACGGATCTTTTCTTCAGGCTTGATAAATAAATTTCTCCAGACAATTGTCAAAAGTATTATCACAGATCCGATCACAGCATAAACTGACGGCACTTCACCAACTCCGATATAAACCCAGATTGGATTAAGAATTGCTTCGAGCATTGCAATGATCATTGACTCGGTAGCAGAAATATATTTTATGCCTTCATTAAAAATTATATAACTTATTCCGATCTGAAACACACCCATATAAATAAGTATAAGTGTCTGTGAAAAATCAATTGCAAGTTTATCATACACCATCGGCAGACAAAATACACACACTAATAAATTACCTGCAATGATATAGATAATCGTATTTTCAGTTTTATGAAGCTGCTTTTTCCATTTGAGAAAAAGAGTAAAAAGTGCAAAGCTGATACCCGATCCAATCGCGATCAGATTCCCCTGAATGCTCGTCATATCAAGCTTTCCGAAAAAGAACATTACCATTCCTAACAGACAGAATGAAAGCGCGATCATATTTTTTTTGTCAAATTTTGTCTTTAGAAAAATGGGCTCAAGCAAAAGGAGATATATCGGCGCAGTGAACTGTAAAAAAATTGCGTTAGCGGCAGTGGTAAGTTTTGTAGCAATTACAAAAAGTACAAGTATGAAAGAATACATCAGACTGCAGAGTACGGAGATGATATCGAATTCAAACTTCAGATTTATCTTACTGACAACTGAAATAATTATGATCGTAATTGCTGCAATGAGCGATCTATAGAATGAGATCTGATAAGCGTCGAGTGTGAGGACTTTAATAAATAAACCTCCGGAGCTCCAGAGGAGTGCGCAGAAACTAATATATATCAAACCCTTTTTATGAAGAGGAATCGAATCAATAATTTTTGAAAGCATATTCATTAGAATTATTCACTTTATTCTCAGGGAATAATAGCCGAAATAAAAAGTAATGCATTGTTATCAGTAATTGCCAGATCATCTGAATCAGTTATCAGGTCTCCTGTAAGATCGGAAATTACATATCCGGTTTTGAAATAGAATACATCATTATCGGTTAATCCAAGGTCCTGAAGATCAATTACATTATCTCTGTTAACATCTCCATTATATATGCAGTAACGATCGCCTTTTAAAAAGAGATTATTTCCGAAAGCGCCGGAAGAATCAGATGTAAAATCATACGAACTTCCGCTTAACCAAAAAGTCAGACCTCCGACAGAACTCCATGTCTCAACTGAATTTCTGTGTATTATCTGTAAAAAATATTTTTCATTTTCATTTGTTCGATCAAAACCGAATGTGCAATAACCTGAATCATTCAGAACATTTATGGAAGAGTCTCTGATAATATATGGAGATGAATTATTTCTGATATAAATTCTTACAGAATCATTCCGCATTATCCGGAGATTTTCGTTATAAAATCCCTGAATAAGAGATTTCAGTTCAAAGTTCACATACTGCTGTATTACAGCCGTATCATTTTGTGCTTCAGTTCCATAAAGGAATTTTTTATAACTGGTGTCATTTTTCAGGAACAGATTAAAAAATGAAGTTACATAATACTTTGTAAGTCTTTGCTGTTCTATGCGGGATATTGTAGCTGCGTTATCGACGAGATCATCAAGCCCTGGTACAAGATGAAACTGGCTGTGATTGCCTCCCTTTAAGTTAATAATTTGCTTGAAAGGAAAAGAATTATTGAAATGTGGAAGCTGATTTGTCCAATAAGATGCTATACTGTCTCTCTGACCGGATAAAAGCTGAACAGGTTTTTTTATTCCGGAAGCAGCGGATATTGAAGATGGATTAGTATTTGCAGCAGCAAGAGATGAAATTGCACTAATATTTGAATCTAGAGATCCGGCAAGAAAACTGCAGCCTCCTCCCATTGAATGTCCAAAGACTCCTGTGTTTAAAGAATCAATAACCTGATAAAAAATATCACCAGACGATCTGCCTTTTCTTTTCATATCTTTCAAAACGAATACCAGGTCCCTGGCAAAATTTATGTGACTAGGAAAAAAACCGGTTTCAGTCGAAGGTGCTATAACAATATATCCCCAGCTCGCCAGATGTCTGTAAAGAGAAACATATAAATTTGGATTCAGAGTAAACCCATGTCCGAATGAAATCACGGGATAAAGATTCCCCTGTAAAACGGGTGCGCCGGAGCCTTCAGACTCAGAAGGGTAATAGACAAGTGAAGAAATATTTCTGTTTGATCTTGAAGAATCAACAAATATAAATGTTCTGTTCCCGACAAAAGAATAACTTCCGGAATCAGAAGGAAGAATCTGTGAGACACAATTTCTGCTGATTAAAAAACAAATAAAGACCGAAAATATAATTATCGGTTTCACTTTATCTTAAATTTTTTCCGGGTTTCTTTCAGCATGATCTTTGTCATTTTTTCAAGGTCGATCTTATGCTTCCATCCCCAGTCATGTCTCGCAACAGAATCGTCAATACTTTGAGGCCAGGACTCGGCAATTGCCTGACGGAAATCAGGTTTGTAAATGATCTTGAAATCCGGAATGGATTTTTTTATTTCACCGGCAAGCTCTTCAGGATCAAAACTGATTCCGCTGATATTATAACTTGATCTGATTGTAAGTTTATCTGAGTCAGCTTCCATGAGTTCGATAGTCGCACGGATAGCATCATCCATAAACATCATCGGAAGTTTTGTTTTAGGTTTGAGAAAACATTCATACTTCCCGGATTCGACTGCATCATCAAATATCTCAACTGCATAATCAGTCGTTCCACCGCCTGCTTCAGTTTTATAACTTATCAAACCCGGATATCTGATGCTTCTTACATCAAGTCCATGTTTGTTAAAATAATATTCACACCATCTTTCGCCGGCGAGTTTGCTAATACCATAAACAGTATTCGGCTCCATGACAGTAAGCTGCGGAGTATCTGCCTTTGGAGTGGTTGTTCCGAAAACTGCAATCGAGCTTGGCCAGAAAATTTTTCCAATACCAACTTCTCTTGCAAGATCAAGAATGTTCAAAATACTTCTCATGTTTATATCCCATGCCTGCAGCGGCAGCCGTTCAGCATTACCTGATAACACTGCTGCAAGTATATAGATCTGTGTGATCTTATATCTGATCACAAAGTGTATCAAACGTTTATCATCCATTACATCGAGAAGCTGAAACGGTCCGGATTTTTTTACATCTTTAGGAGCGTCTTTAATGTCAGTAGCAAATACATTTGAATCTCCGTAAACTTTTCTTAGTGCTAAGGTAAGTTCGGAGCCGATCTGTCCAGCTGCTCCGATGACAAGAATTTTTTCCATTTAAAAATTATCTTTTATATCTGAATGATTATTATAGTACAAAAAAATATTGAAGATATTTAAAATTATTTGGGATCGAGTTTTTTAATTATCTCTTCCTGTTTCTGGATTTCAATATCTGTAAGAGGAATACCTTTTTGAATTTTCTGCTGTAGCTGGGAATAAGGCATCCAAACTTCTTCAGTCTGTGTGATCTTTTCTTCATCATTGAGCCTGCCCACTTTTACATTGAATTTTCCCTGCTTAAAAAGACCGAGTGCTTTCTGATAATTTTCTATTGAGAGATCATATTTCTGCAGAGAATTATATGCTCTTCCCAGATACATATAGGCTTCGCTGAAATCAGGATTTTCCACTGTTGCATTTTGAAATTCAACAACACATTCATTATATTTTTTTTCCTGAAACAGATTTACTCCTGCGTCATAGCTTTCCATTCCTTTAGTTCCGCATCCTGAATATACAACTAAAGCTAAAAGTATTACACTTAATAAAATTTTTTTCATTTAAACTAATTTTTAATTCTTTCAATGACATTTTCAAAATTAAATGCACTGATAAACTTTTATTGCTCCTCCACTTTGTCCAAAGGGGAGGCGGGGTGGGGTTTATAACTCATAACTTTTAATTACTCATGGTTTCAGCAATTGACTCAACTTCTTCTTTCGGTATCAGTGCAGGCCAGTATGCTACTACATCTGACGGCTTTGGTCTGCCGCCTGCAAATCCGGTAACACCCGGAGGACCTGTAAGAATCAGCGGAGCAATTTCCTTTCCAAATCTTTCCAAAGCACTTTTATCCTGCGACCTTACAGCAAATCGTAGTACGACTTCATTCAGATCATCAAACTTTTCTGCCAAAGGACCGTGACAGGCATTGTATCCCTGGAATTCAGATCTGATCTCATCAAATTTTAATCCGAGATTACTTAAACGAGTCCTTAAAATTTCATCAGCAGCTTTGGCTTTATCAAGTGCATCAGGCCATGAATATGTAAGAGAACCAACAGCGCTGTATCCGTCCGAGTATGACATTGAGACTTTAAAAAATGGAGTGGCAGGCAGACCTTTCACACCAAAAACTCTGACTCTGTTTTCACCGACATCTTCAAGCTGTATTGAAGTAAAATCCGCTATACAGTCCGGAGTAATATAATCTTTCGGATCGCCGATCTCATAAACAAGCTGTTCGCTGACAGTTTCAATGCTGACTCTGCCGCCGGTGTTTTCATGTTTTGTGATAATGACCTCTCCGTTTGGAAAAGCTTCAGCAATCGGAAATCCGATATTCGCAAGATCAGGAATGCTCTTCCAGTCGCCGAGAAAATTTCCGCCGCTCGCCTGACCGCCGCATTCGAGAATGTGTCCGGCTACCGTTCCGGAAGCCATCAGATCCCAGTCATTCATATTCCATCCGAATTCATAGATCATCGGTGCAAGTGTAAGCCCTGTATCAGTAACCCTTCCGGTGATTACAATATCAGCACCCTGCTTCAGACATTCGACCACAGGAGCCGCTCCGAGATAAACATTTGCGCTGAGAATTTTATCACGGACGGTTTTTACAGATTCACCGGTTTCCATATTTTTAAGTTCGATCCCTTTTGAAACAAGATCATCTATATTATCAAGAATATTATCACCCTGTACGATACCGATCTTGAGACCTTTGACTCCGATCTTTTCAGCGACTTTAAAAATTGCATCTCTGCAGGCAACGGGATTTACGCCGCCGCCGTTTGTGATGACCTTAATATTTTTTTCTTTTATAACGGGAAGTAATCTCTCCATGAGCGGAGGGATGTCGCGTGCATATCCGAATTCAGGATCTCTGAGTTTTTGCTTTTGGAGAATGGACATCGTAACTTCGGCAAGATAATCCATCATAATATAATCAACGGGTCCGCCGGTTGCCTGATTATAAGGAGCATCTACCAGGTCTCCCCAGAATCCCTGCCCGGAAGCTATACGTATTTTATCTTTCATTAAATTTGCATCGATTTTTTTAGAATATGACAAATTAATTAAATAAATTGTGTGTAACAATTTATTTATGAATGGAAATGGGGATTATCTTTAGTCATTTTAATAAAATTCTCGAAAGCACCTATTGGCTTTTTTTCTTAGGTTAAATGAATTGTCAACTTTACAGCTTTTTTATTTTCTATAATGATTAGTTATCTGAAATACTTCCGCTTTACCATTTGCTATAAAAAATAATGCTCTGTATTTCTTATCTATTCTAAACGAGTATATCCCTCTCCATTGAGTTTTCAATAAATCTGTATTTAAAGAAGGATGTTTCAAAACCTATACTTGATACTAAAATCCTTCCAGCAAACTAAAAAACTTCCATCTCTTCTAACTGAGATTGGTGGAGAGCTTGAGGATCCGGCTAACTCATTTATTCTAAAATTATTACCAATGATTTGACCGTTTGAATTAAATATTTGACAAAATATATCAACATTAACACCATCCGATTTTTAATCTCTAAAATCTGTCCAAACTATTGCAAAAAATTTCCCTTGCCATCAACTCCAGTTTTAGCTCCATATTGTGAAGTATTAGTACTATCATCATTCACACGAAAATCCGAAACCAACTGAGCAAAAGAATTTTGAAAAAGAAAAGTACTTAGAGAAGTGTAAAAAATTAATATAAGAAATATTTTGGCTGGAGCTTTCTTACCTTAATGAATTAATTGAATGAATTTAGAATAATTCTTATTAAGAAACTAAATTTTTAAAGGCAGAAATATTTTGAAAAACACAGATCTTCTCCCTGTAACTTATTCACACTAAAATCTTATTTCAAATTTATATAAATTACTGAAATAAAATTTACTGTCATTTCAATGTGCTGAAAAAAATCCTTACCAAAAATATTCTTCTCCTCTCGGCAGTCAGTTTCCTTACTGACATTTCCAGTGAAATGCTTTATCCCGTTATGCCGATCTATCTGAAGAGCATCGGGTTTTCTGTACTGCTCATCGGAATTCTCGAAGGCATTGCCGAAGCTACCGCAGGTCTCAGCAAGGGATATTTCGGTAAGCAGTCTGACCTCACAGGAAAGCGGACACCGTTCGTGACAATAGGGTATTTACTTAGCTCACTTTCAAAACCGATGCTTGGATTATTTGTCTATCCTGTGTGGATTTTTCTGGCGCGTACGATGGACAGACTCGGAAAAGGGATAAGGACATCAGCTCGCGATGCGATACTTTCTTCAGAAACTTTACCTGAGAATAAAGCAAAGGTCTTTGGATTTCACAGAGGTGCTGATACTCTCGGAGCTGCAATCGGTCCGTTCCTTGCGCTGATATATCTCAGCATATATCCGGAGCAGTACAGGACATTGTTTTTTATTGCTTTCATTCCGGCAATATTGGGAGTGCTGTTTACATTTTTAATTAAAGAAAAAGAAAAAGATAATAGTGAAATAATCAAAAGACCCAAAGCATCTAAGTATAATTTTTTTGGATTCCTCGGATATTGGAAAGAGTCAGTACCTGAATATAAAAAACTCGTGAAAGGACTTTTCGCTTTTACTTTATTTAACAGCTCAGATATTTTTCTTCTACTGATGATAAAGCATCTCGGATATTCCGATGAAAAAGTAATATGGATATATATTTTTTATAATCTTGTATATGCGCTGACATCTTATCCGTCAGGTATAATTGCTGACAAATTCGGCTTCAGAAAAAATTTCATCGCAGGTCTTCTGATCTTTGTATTTGTATATGCGGGAATGGCTTTAGGTCCTGATCAGATCTTTATATATATATTGTTTATTGCATACGGTCTGTATGCATCATTCACTGAAGGTGTTTCAAAAGCATGGATCACAAATATTTCACAAAAGAAAGATACTGCTACTGCTCTTGGTTTTTATACAGGACTGAACAGTCTTTTCTCACTGGCAGCAAGTGTAATTGCAGGTTTGATTTGGTATAATTTTAATCCGGAGGCAATGTTCCTGTTCTCAGCATCGGGGACAATGTTAGTAGTTTTTTATTTCTTATTCGGCAGGATAAAATTAAGTCAGAATAAAATGACTGTGTAAATATCAGTAGTTAAAATATTCATTTCTCAGTACAAACTTTCTCCATTCGTCATTTGAAATAAGTTTCATATCAAATTTTATTCTGTTGTAATGGTAATGAAAATTTGCACGCTTGAGTCTCCATAAACTGTTTCCCTTTATCTGATTTAAAAAAGAGTCGGAGAAACTTTTCAGAAGCAAAGGTAAATGAGAATTAAAAATAAGTCTGAAAAGATTTTTTTTTGAATATTCGGATTTTCTGAAATTTGTAAAACCGTCGCAGATCCCCTGATTGCTGAATCTGTTGTTAAGATATTTTTGTGTCATTCGTGATCTTGGAATAATGTGCCTCGTAACGGAATCAGCAGTATATGCAAAGTTATATCCCTTTTTAAGGATTTTAATATTCAGTCCTGTCTCGCCGTTTCCAATGAGTTTATCTTTTTCAATATCAGGATTAAACCCGCCGCATTCGAAAAACACACTCCTGAGCATTGCCTGATGACAGCTATATATTCCAAAGTCATGATTGGTAATTATTAACTTTTCAGGCTTATTTATTAAACTTAATGTACCGTCCTGAAAATATTTAAGCAGCCATTCGGGAGGATCGAATTCCCATTTCGGCAATACCTTCCCGCCAGTCACTGCAATGTTGTAATCAAGATCAAATACTTTTAAAATATTTTCCAGCATATCCGGATCGGCAATCATATCGTCATCCGTAAAATATAAGTACTCACTATCCGACATCTGAGCTGCTGTATTCCTAGCAAAATGAGCTCCCGGTCTTTTCTCAAACAAATATTTCACAGGTACAGCAGAGTCCTTTGCAATGCTCTCTACCAATTCCTTAGTATTATCACTAGAATTATTATCTGCAATAATGATCTCATACAGATTATCAGGATAAGTCTGTTCTATAAGACTTTTTATAGTTATCCCAAGTGTACCCACTCTGTTATAAGTTGGTATTATTACAGAAATTCTTTTCGACATAATCAAAACTTATTTTGAATCAGAATTTTAATAAATATTTTAAGTGAGCTCATGAATAATCATTTTTGTTTTCATATGGGGTAAATGATTATCTGATTTTTAACAAAATATCATAAACAGGAATGTTAATAGTCGATATTTTTTGAATACAAATTACAAATTGTACAATTTCAGAAATACAGATAAAATTATACACTATTCACTTTTCACTTAATCTTCAGGCTTTATCATATCTGGTACTATGAGACCTGACAGACTAACAAACTCAAACAGACCACTGTCTTTAAAAATATCTATGAGATCAACAGCGTCAGCATTATTTGAATAAAAAGTAATATCTATTTCCCTGTACTGTAAAATTGAAATTACCGAATCAATGCTGCCGTTGTGCTTTCTTATAAAGTCATTTACTCTGTGAATGTATTCAATGTTATTTACACTATCTGTAAGGTAAGCCACTATTAATTTATCTTTATAGTATGCTAACGGCTCGCCGTTATATGTACCCGTAACAATTTTTGATTGGGAAAATACTGATGAAGATAAAAATAATATAGTTATACAGACAGAGTAAAATAAAAAATTATTTTTCATTGTTGTGATTTTAAAATTTACGGACACCAGAATAATTTTCATTCTGTATCCGCATAATCCAAAGAGCACTTGAGTCTGCGGGAGCAAATATTTTTTGGTTACATTACCAAATTCACAATTTCAGGAATAAGGATAAAATTTTTCATAATTAACTATTAACTATCAAAATTTATACATTTAATTGTATTGGCATTATTTCCAATGAAATATCCTGTTCAGAAACTTTCAGCATTTTCTCATCAAGTATAACATCTTTACCTTCGATGATGCTTTCGCAGATCGCATCTATGATAAGATCTTTACCGGGTAAAAGGTGATCAAGTTTTTTGTAATCCAGATTTCCGAAATGTCCTTCACTTTTAACTATAATACCAAGAGGTACCTGCCGTTGTACGAAATATGAATATGCATATTTTCTGGCTATCTCAATTTTATCGGGATTGAGCGGTTCAATGTCCTGTATAGTTTCAATGCATTTGAAATATTCCTCACGGGTCTTAGTATCAATGGAAAACCCCTTCCCCGTAAAATGTGCTTCGCCGGCTGAGATTACCGGCTTTCCAAAAAGAGGGAGCTCTGAACCCATAGTTCCAAATAATGTGATCCCTATATCAAGTAATTTATATAAACCTAATGAATTGATCTCAGAATCTGACCATAAGATCCGCACATGAGATGGGATGTCGGGATATCTCTCTTTTAAAAAATCATCATTTGTATAAAGACTTCCGGAAGCTTTTTCACCCGGATGCACTCTGATGATCCAGTTTACTTTATCATTTTTAAAAATTGCTTCGAGTGTTTGAGACAGCCACTGATTGGCATTGTCAAATACCATCTTCGAAAGATCAAATGTGAGATCCCAGTTTACATGACAAAAAAGACAAACAATTTTCTTCCCTTTTTCAAAACCAAGTTTCTCTCTGAGCTGATCTTCAGTTTCAGGAAGTGTTACATTCAGAAAATCTTTTCCTTTTCCTTTATTGAACCTGTGAAATATATATGAATCAAGAAATTCATTTTCTTTTTCAGTCAAAGAAACGGCTGCTCTTTTTTTCCATTCAGGTTCTGTAATTCCTCTGAATTCAAGCTTGTTTCTGTCTTTAGGAATTGTAAAATAATGAAGAAAATCCTTGAATCCGCTCGACCAGCAAAGTGTCTTTATGCCTCGGATGTAAGCAAGCAGTACAGGCGGGGAATAATCCACATACACACCGTGTGAGCTGTAAAGACTTACAGGTTTGAATTTATTTATTACTTCATTTGCAATAAAAGTATTTACCAGACCAGCAAAAAAATATTTTCTGTAAATGATCTCATCTTCTTTTTTAAGATCCTTAAGCTCAATCACATATCCTTTCATATATCTTATCACAGAGCTCCAGGCTAAAGAGCCGACACTTAATTCAAGAAATTTATAAGCAAAAATTTCTTCAATCTTTATTGTGTTTGAAAGGTTAAGAAATTCATCCTTTTTTTCGGAGGAAATATAATCACCTGCATGAGAATACTCCGCTGAATATTCCCGTGAATAATATTCCATAGCTTTTGTACAGGTCACACATTTCTTGTCCCAGTCTTCGACCTTTTCATTTTTCTCAAGTCCCCGCTGAATACAGGCTTCGGGAGTTCCGTCACAAATAATGAAATGAGTTTTATATCCTCGGAGATTCAGAGCTGCTGCAAACATCGCATTCTTTTTTAAAAGGTCTGCAAATCCGCCCATGTCCCAGACAATAATGACCGGGGAGTCTTCTGTTACTTTGGAATGTTTTTTTAGAAATTTATACAGCCTGTATTTTAAAACATTTCTTCTCGTATTGTAATCTTTAAATTTTTGGTATACTTTTTTCAAACAGGCCTGAAAATTATTTTAAATTTTTATCCAAAATATTTAATTAGATTTTAATTACAAATCTAATTACTTATATAATTTTAATTATCAATTGAAATTAATATTATGCAGACAAATGATAATGTTGTGAGTAAATTAATAAATCTGTTAAACAATATCATCATAATTACCAACCTTTCATAATGACTGAAATTGTTGAGGTTGCCTCTAAGGCTCTAAGACTCAAAGTTAAAATTAATTTAATACTTAACTCCTGTGATCCTTCGAGGTAAACTTAATAGTTTTGTTTTAGCACAGTCTGTTGTGTAAGAGGTTTTTTAAAAAAAAAATAATTTATTCCTTAACTTCATAATTTTATAAAATCTATTTCAACTATCAACTATCAACTATCAACTATCAACTATCAACTATTAACTATTAACTATCAACTATTAACTATTAACTATTAACTATTAACTATTAACTATTAACTATTAACTATTAACTGAAGTTACGCAAAACTAGAATTTGTTTATTTGTAAACTCCAATTTAAGTTTTTTTGAATGATACAATCAAGAAGTACCAATCTGATTTTGTAAATTGTTGAAA
>DAORRV010000012.1:0-41146 GCA_035443185.1 Ignavibacteria bacterium
CCTTAAATCCGAATAATCCGTGATTCAGACACTTACCAAACCGCCGCAGGTATCCGAGGCGGGTTTTTGATTGATTAAAATAATAACTTTCCGACGGCTGAAAGTAAAAAATCCATTCAAAATTAGAGATCTCTTGACCAAAGTATTTTACCCGAATTTATATCAAGGCATACAGCTTTCAGCATAAAAATGAATATAAGTTTATTGTCAGCGTATGCAACTCTCATAGTACTCAGATCGGGATTTCCTTTTGAAAAAACCATTTCGAATCCCGATTGATCAAGTGCTTTATCCGGATCTCTAAAGATATTATCAAGAACTGTTTCCCATTGCAGCGATGGGGAATAATTTTCATCAAATTTTACTTTTGATATTAGGACTTTTGCCTGATCAGTAACATCAGTCCGGCTTAATATAAAAATACTTTTGTCATTAGTAATAATCTGACCCTTTGCAAATGAATATTCGGGCTCGGTCTTACGTGAAATTCTTAAAGGATTTTTTTTCGAAACGGATTCTTTGAATTCATTACTTAGTAAATATTCTTCGGGCATTTCAGTTTCAGTAGAACTTTTAATGATTTCTCCTTTCAGAAACGATGGTTCATCAAAATCTTTATTTACATACTTAAACCGGGTTCTCGGATTTCCGGATAAATAAACTACTTCATTGTTATTCAGATAAACTGAAGATGTCAAAACATTTTCATCATAACGGATATTCATTATGGATGATGTGATTTTTTCAGCTTTCAGAGTGACAGGATCGATAGAGTAAAGATATCCGGAATTGTCGGAGATAACAGGCATGCCAATTGAATTATCGAAGCCGTAAAATTTTTGAATGCTGTTCCATTCGGGTTTGCTTATGTTATTCTGCAGAAAAGGATTTGCGTCTGTTACCATTTTTTCAGTTACAATAATATCAAGCGTTACGGGATCCCTTGCATGAAAACCCAATTCACTGTCAATACTTTTATACCATAATTTACTTTTTGTCATACCGAGTAAAATACATTCATTTTCTCTTATTTCTCCGAGTTCAAGTCTTTTCAATAATTCACCGGTATTTAGATCATAACTTGATAATCTGAACTCTGTATATCCCGTTATGTTTCTGATGCCTCCGTTATCGGATTTTGAAGTTGCCTGAAAAATTTCTTCCTTTACCACTAAAGCAAATTTCCCGTTACTTTCGGAAATTACAACTTCCTTCATATCATCACAACTGTCTTTCATCACATTTTTTTTCATGGGGTTGCAGGAAATAAAAATCAGTGAAAGAAAAAGAATAAAATAAACAGATAGTTTTTTTTTCATATAATCAAATTATAATTTACCATTGTTAATCTTTTGATAAGTGTTTTTCAGATCATCCTGAATTACGAAAGCTTCTCCGCCTTCTTTGGTTTCTAAAACAAATTCTTCATCTAAAACTTTAACTTCGTATTTCCATCCGGACGGTAATTTAATTTTGCTGTTCAGCGTTTTCAGATCTTCTATTTTCAGATCAGGATCTGTGATCATTGCAAAGCTCTGCATAATGTAGTGAATGTCACCGTTGATAAGCAGATAGACCTCTGTTCCTTTATTAAAAATATACTGAGTCTGGCGGTTTACTTTGTTTTCGACGTAAGGTTCGCTTTCTCCTGCAAGCAATGTCTTGATCTTCAGCGGAAGCACAGCACGTTTCACCATTTCCAGACCTCCTATTTTTTCCTTAGGCGGAGGTTCATTAAATTGTCCGATCTTATTCATCAAAAAAACCCTTGGTCCGTTCATAATTATTTTCTTTGCATCCAATTCTTTGGCAAGCTTTTCCGGATCGATAACTGACCATACCTCCTGCGGACAATCATTGCAGCCAAGAGTATTGTAAACAGCAGCTTCGAGATCTGTTACATTTCCTTTCACAACAAATATTTCACAATACCTCTGACCATACACTTCTACAGAAGCTACTGGATTTTGATTTTCAATAGAAATATTTTTGGTATTATTTTCTGAATCTTTGCAAGATGTAATTAAGATACCGGCAGCTAAACAGGTCAATATTGTTTTTAACATGAGATTGTTTTATTTAAATGTTAAAATCTTCACAGCAAATTTTTATGCTTCCAATCTGAAGATTGTAAACAAGCAGCTTTTTGAAATTCTAAACTTGAAATTTTAAACTAATCACTGATTAAATTTATTTTATCAAAACCATTTGCTTTGTCTCAATAAATTCACCTGCACTCAGCCTGTAAAAATAAACCCCGCTTGAATAATTACTTCCGTCAAACTCTACTGAATATTTTCCCGCTCCTTGCTTTTCATTTACAAGTACAGCTATTTCATTTCCCAAAACATCAAACACTAATAGCTTCGCATTACCCGTAACTCGTAACTCGTAATTTATAACTGTCTTTGGGTTGAATGGATTCGGATAATTTTGATTTAATTTAAATGCAGAAGGAATAGAACTTTGATTCTGAGAAATACCGGTAACCGGTAAAATAATTTTGTAAGCACTTCTGCCGTGAGTCCAGACCACTAAAGTTCTTGACGGTGCATGAAATGTAAGATCGTGACATGGTACATTTGAAGGAATACCTGCTGACAAAATATTCCAATGTGCTCCGAGATTAGTGGAATACATTACGTTTATGTCAGTGGCAATGTAAAGAGTATTTGAAATTTCCGGATCGATGATGACATCATTTACCGGTGCATCAGGAAGATTACCGGAAATGGAATTCCATGTATCACCAAAATTGGTCGTTCTGAAAATATGCGAACCTGTCGAATCTACTTTATAACCTGACAGAGTAACATAACAGACATTTGCAGAGTCGGGATGTACTGCGACTCTCGTGATCCATCTGTAAGGAAGTCCGGAATTAATTTTTGTCCAGTTACTTCCTGCGTCAGTTGTTCTCCAGACATTTGCATCATCAGTACCGCAGTAGATGACATTTGGGTCTGACTTTGCGGCGTCTACAGTTGTGATGGTTCCGAGATTTGCAGTATGTCCGTTTGTAAGATCAGGACTGATCGCAGTCCATGACTGCATACCGTTTGTAGTTTTATGAATTTTATATGTCCCGCAGTAAAGAGTCTGCGGATCATTTTTATCCATTACATATGGTGTCATCCAGTTTGTGTACTGAAGATCAAGACCGCCTGTAGCCGATGTAAAAGAATTTCCGCCGTTCACAGATCTGCCGAGTCCGCCTGACTGGGAAGAAGCATACACTTTCTGAGGATCATTATAATCGACAAGACAATAAAATCCGTCACCCCCGTAAATTAAATTCCAATTTTCAAAATTAGATGTTGCTCTTATAGTTCCATTATCCTGAGTCCCACCGAGAATATCATCGGGATTATTGAAATTTATTTCACCTGCATAAAACTGAGTAATTGGTAATGTTGTACTTTCACTCCAGCTCGATCCTCCGTCAGTAGAATAATCAATCCCGCCGTCATTACCGACTACTATATAATTTGGATTTGAAACAGAGAATGCTGCTGCATGCTGATCGACATGAGAGGTAGGAGGGAAACCAAATGATGCACCGCCGTTAATTGATAATTCCATTGAGAGACCTCCGCAAAAAAGTTTATCAGGATTGGAAGGATCGACTTTACAGATCCTGTTGAACCATGCATAATTTGATGAACCTGCAACTGAGGAATTTATTAAAGTCCACAAAGTACCGCCGTTAGTGGTTTTATAGAGACCTCTCGAAAAACCGTTTGAATTTGAAGTAAGAGCATAAATATAATTTGGATCAGAAGCAGAAATATCAAAAGATATTCTGCCGAGATTATTATCATTAAATGGAAATCCGTTTTGCACCTGCTGCCAGTTCGCACCTGAATTTGCGGTCACATACATTCCCGAAAATCTCCCGCCGTATTTTATGTAATCTTCTCTGCGTTGTCTTTCCCACATTGCCGCATATACTTTTGAAGGATTAGATGGATCGACACTTACGTCTATTGCACCGACTGAATCTGAAAGATATAAACTTCTCTGCCAGCTCTGACCGCCATTAATGGATTTATAAATTCCGCGCTGTTCATTTTTTCTTCTGGTCCAGCCGCCTGCTGCTGCATATACTTCCTGAGTATTCTGAGGATTGACGGAAATATTTCCAATAGAAAATGAACTGTCGAGTCCGATGAAATTCCAGCTGCTGCCGCCATCAGTTGATTTAAAAACACCTGTGCCGGGATAATAACTTCTGAGAGAATTTGATTCACCTGTTCCGCAATAAATAATATCAGGATTAACAGGATCAATTGCGACTGCTCCGATGGAGGAAGTATTTTGTCCGTCAAATACACTGACCCAGCTCTGGCAAAAATCAGTTGATTTCCATAGACCGCCGTTTGCTGTACCGGTATAAACGATCTGCGGATTAGTCGGATGGATGGCAATGGTCGTGATCCTGCCTTCTATATTCGTTGGTCCGGCAAGATTCCAACCAGTTGTATTACCGGGAAATTCTGATCGCATATTTTTTTTAACATACTCTACAGATTTTAAATATTCTTCATGTGGAATTTCATCAAACGGAAATGCTCTTTGCTTTTCCATCCAGTCATCAGATGGAATGAACTTATCGGTAAATTCAGAAATACCGAGGTAAGAATTTTCTGCATAAGTAGTTTCTACGGAAGAATTATTTTCATTATACAGTAAATAAATGCCTGTAAGCACAAAGACTGTAAAAAATATTATGTAAAAAAATTTTCTCAAAATAATAGTTGATTAAAATAGTTATGCAGCGATTGATTTTTTATCATACTTTGAAAATGCCCATTTCAGTGCAGGCGGAGTAATGAATGTAGTAAGTATGACTACAATAATGACAGATGAGAACATTGCATTATCGAGTACTCCGATACTTTTACCTATACTGGCAAAGATCAGTCCGACTTCACCTCTTGGGATCATACCGATTCCGATTATTTTTTTATCCATTCCTTTTGCAAAAATTCCGCATAATGCTTTTCCAATAACAGCAGCAATGGTTAAGAGTAAAGAAACTCCGAGAATATTGACATCCAGAAAAACAGAAAGATCGACCTGCATTCCCATGATGACAAAAAAGACCGGAGCGAAGATCGCTTCGATAGGTTCGATAACACTTTTCACGGATTTGGCATCATCTCCCGGAATGTCATTAAAATATTCTTCTTTGATAATCAGCCCGGCTGCGAAAGCTCCGACTATACTTGCAAGTCCGATACTGTCGCTGATCCAAGCCATCAGCAGCATCATTGCAAACGGAAACAGAATACTTATATTTTTTCCCTGAACAAGTGAAGCGAGTTTAATCTGCTTCCGTAAATATTGTTTACCTATAAAAAATGTCAGACTCAGAAATATGAGAGCTTTCAGAGTGATCAGAAAAATATTCCCTATCTGTACTTCGCCGCTTTCAATGATCCCTGCGACAACAGCTAAAATTATGAGTCCGAGTACATCGTCAATGACAGCAGCTCCGAGTACAAGCTTTGCCTCAGGTACATGCATTCTCTTCATGTCTTTAAAAACCCTCGCTGTGATTCCTATACTGGTAGCGGATAAAGTAGCGCCAATAAATAAGTACAGATTAGTACCGCCATCCGGGAAGAGGAGCATAGTCGAAATATATCCAAGTATAAGCGGAGCCAGCACACCGATCAATGCAGCGACAAGCGCTGATCCTCCTACTTCAAACATTTCCTCAAAGCTCGTTTCAAGCCCTACAAGAAAAAGTAATATCAAAACTCCAAATCCTGAAAAAAGTAAAATGATCTGTACAAATAAATTATCCCTTGCGAAAGTAGGACTGGTAAGGATCTCTGAAAGTTCATTTCCGATCCCGCCTTTTTCATAATCTTCAATCGTTAGATTTTTATTTATTGCCTCATCCCACGTAATATTTCCTGACACACCGCTCTGAACAATTTCATTTACTTTATCCTGATGTCTTAGTAAAAACATCACCGGATTATTCAACTGATACAATATCAATCCAAGTAATACACCTAACATCAGCTCACCAAGTACTTCCGGCTGATTAAATTTTTTGGCAAGAAATCTTCTGCCGATCACAGCTCCAATTATTATCAGAAAAAGTATCAGATATATCTCTGCAAATTTATCTCCGTGACTTTCAGATTCTTTGTGTTCAGTTTCATCTGCTTTTTCAGTTAGAGGCTTTTCATCTTTGTATTCCGCTGCCAGTTCAGTTCTATCAGTTGTATTTTCTGAACTTTCAGACTCATTATATGAAAAAGCATTTATGGAAAATAAAATTATTAATACAAATGGAAGTAAAGGGAGGATTAATTTTTTTAACTTCATATTTTTAGAAAGCTTTTCATTTTATAAATTCAATAACCTTCAAAATTACTTCTTCAAGTGCCGGAGTCGATCCTTCGAACGGATGAACAGCTCCAAAAGTATGACCGGTGTTTTCAATTAATTTAAGTTCAAAAAGATCCTTGTTACTTCTGCTGTAAAGATCTTCTGCATTTGAGTAATCAACTGTAATGTCCTGAGTACCGTGAATGATAAGCGCAGGCACTCCAATCTTTGATACGGCATTCTGAATATCCAGACGATCTTTGTTTTTTTCCAGATCTTCAATAAGTGTATAATCCATCCGCATGATCTGGTTTGTACGAGTATTCAGGACTTCAAAAAACCCTGCTTCTTCCCATTTGGATTTTAACATCTCACTGTATCTGTCAAAGGAACAGACTGAAGACAGCACGACAAGCTTGTTTATCCGTTCATCTTCGGCGGTTTTTAAAATGGCAATACCTCCGCCTCTGGAATGTCCGAGTATAGTAATGTTTTCTGTGTCAATTTTAAGTTCATCAGAATTAGCATAAAGATAATCGATGACAGAACCAGTGTCGTCGAGTTCTCGTGAAAAAGTATTTTTCGCAAAGAGATCAAGACGTGTGAAATCACTTTGTTCGTCTTCATTTTCACCTGTACCATTATAGGAATAATTAAAAGCGACCGTACAAAATCCTTCATTCGAAATTCTTTCCATCATATAAGGAAAACATCCCCAGTCTTTAAAGCCTTTAAATCCATGACAAAGAATTACAACCGGTAATTTTTTATTTTCTTTTAAATCTGCAGGAAAACGTATATCAGTATTGAGTTCGTCTCCGTGTACATTTTTTATTTTTAGGGAAAGTTTTTTTATATCAGACATTTAATTTTATTTTTTAATATTCATTAACATAACAACATGCTCTCCGAGTCCTTCAGGAGTAAATACACCGCCGTGTCTTTTCATTCCGAATTTTTCATAAAATCCTTCGGCAGTGGTGCGTGCATTACACCAAAATATCAAACCATTTTTTTCCTCAACATATTTAATACATTCATTCATTAGAATTACCCCAAGCCCTTTACCTCTGCAGCTTTCCGAAGTTGCCATTCCCCTGAGTCGCCATGCTTCTTCTTCGGCATTATCCTTTAATCTGTGTTTATATAAAGAAGCTATTCCGCAAAGTTCATTATTTATATATGCACCGAGATGAATTGAATCAGGATTTTCATCATCTTCATAAACGAGTTCGTCAGCATTCTGATGAGGTCTTAAAATAATTTGTCTCAAAGGTCTTGTCCCGGCAGCGGTTATCTTTTTTATTTCTACATTCATAAATTTTTACAGGTCTGTCATACTTAAAATTACATCAGCATTTATCCATGCCTTTATAAATTCCTTATCCACTTCTTCAGCCTCAGTAATTTTTTCCTGAGCCAGAAGAGATTCCTTTAATCCAAAAAGTCCTCTTCCATTGTGCGGATATTTTTTAAGTTCATCACGAAAGACTTTTTCTGCTTCTTCAAATTCTTCATTCTGATAAAGAGCTGCACCGAGCATCAGTCTGACACTCGGATAATAATCCGGCGGTTCATCATAATTTATTTTATCTTCTTTTGCAACGGCATCTTTAAAAAGTTTAATGGCATTATCTATTCTGTCTTCATTCAATGCGACATTAGCAAAAATTATATCCTGCATCATGCTGAGTATAAGAGCAGCTGGGGTTAAACCAATTATAACATCCTCAGTAATTTTTGATTTGAAATTCAGAAATTCATTAAGGCAGTATCGTGTCTGATCCTGATTATCGTTTGAAGCAAATGCCAGTGCTTTACTATAATAATATATAGCAGAATACAGATTCATAGACGTATCCGGAACCTGTGTATTAATTATATCATCCCATTTAGCAAAAGAAATATTTATCAAAAGTGGATTTGCATAAAAGCCTTCAAGCATCGGCATATCTTTAAGATAAGGTTTCACATTATCTGCAATTTTATTTGCAGCGCTTATAGCTTCGATATAATTTCCTTCCATCATTCTTGAAACTGAAAGAAAATTTATATTGTGATTGTAATACATTACCGGATAGATACCTTCGGGTTTATATTTTTTGATATAGTCCTCATCAGAATTTATAGCATTTATATTTGCAATGGATGCACCTTCATAGTCACCGACCCTGAAAAAAATATGTGCAGGCATATGAACAAGATGACCGGCTGAAGGTACAAGGTCTTTCAGCAATTCAGCACTTGCAAGTGCACGTCCCGGATCATCTGAAGCTTCGACTGCATGGATATAATAATGATTTGCACCGGGATGTTTAGGATCTTTCTTGATCACGTTTTCAAGGACAAGAATAATTTCTTCAGTTCCGTCTGCCGGCGTCCCGTCGGCATTCCAGTACTGCCAGGGCTTCAGGTTCATAAGACTTTCCGCATAGATAGCAGCAGCGTCGAGATCGCCGGGATATTTTGTCATGACATCTTTCATTGCATAGCTGAATTCTTTGTCCTTTACAGACTGCTCAGTTTTATTTACATCTTCAGCATATCTTTTTGAAAGCGCATAAATAAAATCCTTTTCTTTTTTTGAAGAATTTACTGATAACTTTAATGCTTTTCTCACTGCATTATAAGCCTGCTTTCTTTGTAAACTGTCTGCAGGTAAGTTGATATTGGGACCGAGAGCGTATGCAATTCCCCAATAAGCCATAGCCATATCGGGATCCAGCTTTGCAGCCATTTTAAAAGATCTGACGGCTTCATGATGATTGAATCCATAAACGAGAATTAATCCCTGATCGAAAAACTGTTGTGCCTTCTTACTGTCTGTCGTAACTTTATAATGATAATTTCCGAGACCTGGGATAATGACGGCGGGGTTCTTATCTTTTTTAACCTTAGTATTACCGGACATTTGATGATCCATTTGTGGATATAAATTTCCGGAAAGAAAAAATAATATTATAACTGAAAAAATAATTTTCGCATTCATAATATTTTTAATAAGTTTTGAAAAATAATTTTTAGACTAAATGAAGTTAAAATAGAATTCAGAATCAAAAGAAGATTAACAGTTGCAACTAATCATGTGATCATAATTCTGACGGATCAAAGTTTACTGATTGAAGTCACGGAAATAGAAAGGTCTTTAATATTTACAACTCCTTCTATAGAAATTTTATCTCCGTCTGTAAAGCTTTCGTCAATATCATTAAGTTTAATATCAGGAATATTCGGAGCAGACAACCAGAAACCTGATGTATTGTTACCTTTAAGAGTACCTTTTGCCACGACACTGATATTACGAACTGAAAATCCGCCGTCGGTCACAGCACTGTTAAGCTCTTTGATATTAATAGCAGGTTTACTTTTAAAGGTCAGAATGAATAATGTATTTTTAAGATCAGCCTTGACAGATTTTACATAATCAAGAGATTCAAACTGCCCCTGAACTCCTTTAGCACATAACGAGCATGTAAATCCGTCAACCCCGATGGTTGCTTTGGTTAACTGGGAATAAGAATATTCTGAGGAAAATATTATTGATAAAAAGAATATTGTAAATATTATTTTTTTCATATTACTTTATTAAATATTAATATGATTACAATTTAAAATATACACGGTAAAAAAGAAGTTTATTTATTTATGACAAACAAAAAACCTGAATTTAAACAATAAGGCATTTATTTTGACCCGCTCATTTTTAGAAAGTCATCCCAGTATTCTTTAGGAACTTCGACAACAGATTTCCTGCCTTCTTTGACCAGTGGAAATTCCAGATACTTTTTAATTGCTTTGATCTGAGCGAGAGTTACGGGAGTGTTTAATTTTTTTAAAGGCTTGATATCAAAAACTGCAAGTTTCGGATTATCCGCTTTAGGATCGGGATATGGATCGGAAACTATTTCAGCAATTCCAACTATCTGCCTTTCAGCACCGGTGTGGTATATGAAAGCTTTGTCGCCCTTTCTTGTATTTCTTATACAGATCAGCGCGGCATTATTGGCAACTCCATCCCAGACAGTTTTCTTGTCTTTGACAAGATCGTCATAAGAATAATTATCAGGCTCAGTCTTTAATAACCAGTAGTTCATTATATATAAATTAAAAATTAAAAATTAACATTAAACATTAGCTGTCTTCTACAGTCATCTTCGCATATTTCAGCATGATTTTTTTTAATCCGACATCATCAAAATATATTTCAGCTTTTTTATCAATTCCCTTTCCGACAGTATTCAGTACAGTGCCTTTACCAAAAGTATTATGAGTGACAGTGACACCTTTTTTAATATCAGGAAATTTATCATTGAACTCATCTTCGACGTTAAGGGAAGAATTTTTTTTCTTTGGAGTGGGATTGAATTTTACTGAAGGAGCTGAACCTGAAACAGATTTTTTTTCTCCGCCAGATCTGTAACCGGTCTTTAATTTTAAATTTTCGAAAGTAATGATGCTGTTATAAATATCTTCAGGAATCTCTTTAAGAAATCTCGACTTCATCTGAAATGAAGGTGTGCCGAAGCGGTATCTTTGATTTGCAAAGGAAATGTAAAGCTTTGTCTCAGCTCTTGTAATAGCAACGTAAAACAGACGCCGTTCTTCCTCAAGCTCATCCTCATACATATTCGCTCCGCTGACAGGGAACAGACCTTCTTCCAGTCCGGTGATAAATACCACAGGAAATTCCAGACCTTTAGCGGAATGGATAGTCATCAGAGTAACCGCATTTTTCTGATTATCAAGATTGTCAATATCAGCTACGAGAGAAACTTTCTGCAGGAACATTTCAAGTGTAGGCTCATCATCAGTATCACGGAATTCCGCAACTGCTGAAAGTAATTCCTGAATATTCCCGATCCGCTCTTCTGACTCGACAGTATTTTCCAGTCTTAAAGCTCTCAATATTCCAATCTCATCGACAACGCTGTTGACGAGTTCAGTCAGAGGAACTTCTTCCTGCAGATACTGAAATTTATAAACATAATTTGTAATCTCAATCAGTAAATTTTTTACTTTCGAACTAAGATCTTTTTCAGCGGAAATTTTCTTTAGTAATTCAAATATCTGAATACCTTCATTCTCAGCTTTTGCAATTAATTTATCAATAGTTGTCTTTCCTATACCGGCTCTTAATCCCAACACTCTTGTAAGAGATTCATTATCCTGTGGATTCACGATGATCTTTAAAAATGCAAGTATATCCTTTATCTCTTTTCTCTGATAAAATCTCACACCGCCGATGATCAAATAAGGGATGTTATTATTTCTGAGGGCATCTTCGATAGTACGTGACTGTACATTTGTCCTGTAGAGTATAACAAAATCTTTGAAGTTAATTTTTTTTCTCTGTATCTCATCATAGATATTTCTACAGATACGGACAGCTTCATCACGGTCGGTCATTGATTCTATAATATGAATTTTTTCGCCTTCATCATTTTCCGTCCAAAGTTCTTTCTCCATCTGCTTTTTATTATTCTTTATTACATTTCCGGCAAGTGTGAGAATATTCTGAGAGGAACGGTAATTCTGTTCGAGCTTAAATATTTTGCATTCCTTAAAGTCATCCTGAAAGTCAAATATATTCTGTATCTCCGCGCCTCTCCATTTGTAAATAGACTGTGCATCATCGCCGACTATAGAAAGGTTTTTATATTTGTCTGACAATAATTTTATTATAGTATACTGTGCTTTGTTCGTATCCTGATATTCATCGACGAGAATAAATTTAAATCTCTCCTGATATTTTTCAAGAATTTCGGGATATCTTCTGAAGAGTTCGATTGGCTTTAGAAGCAGATCATCAAAATCCATTGCGTTATTTTTGAATAAAGCTTTCTGATATTCTTCATAGATGATTTCGATCTTTTTTTCAAAAGTTGATTTTGCCATAGTGGAAAATTCTTTTGGCAGTATCATTTTATTCTTGAGATTGCTTATAAAGTTATGCACAGCTTTTGGTGTCGGATTATCAGTCGGCTGAGATAAATTGATCATGATCTGTTTTATAAGACTTGCCGAATCATCAGTATCATATATCGAAAAATTCCGGTTAAATCCGAGATAGTCAGCTTCAATCCTTAGCAGTCTAGCGAAGATTGAATGAAACGTTCCCATCCAAATCTTTTCAAATGAAGTGGCTACCAGTTTTGAAATTCTGTCCTTCATTTCAGCGGCAGCTTTATTGGTAAAAGTAAGTGAAAGAATTTCAAAAGGGCTGACACCAGATTCGAGCAGGTATGCGATCTTGAAAGTAAGCACACGGGTTTTACCGCTGCCCGCACCTGCAATGATCATACTCGGACCTTCGATCTCTTCGACTGCTTTACGCTGTTCGGGATTTAAAATATTAAGATTAAGATACATTAGTTTTATTTGGGAAGTTAAGATAAGAAAATTTGGTAAGAGAGTAAATTAATTTATGGAGGTAAATTGTTTGGCAGAATTGAATTCAATTAAACTTACTAAGTCATTAAATTTCAAATCTAAAAAATGCAAAACTTCTAATATTAAATTTATAAAAAGTCTGAGTCATCAAATCCTGATGAAAATTTTTATATTAAGCAAAATAAAACTTTCAACATTTTATTTCTGATCTCCTAATCTTAGATTGTCCTTAATAATTTATCAAATCAAAAAAACCTAATTTATGAAAATGAAAAAAACAGTAGTAATCACAGGTGCTTCAAAAGGAATCGGATTATCCTGCGCAGAGATCTTTCTTAAAAATAATTATACAGTCATAAACGCATCCAGAACAAATGCAAAATCTATAAAAGACCCGGATTTTCATTTTATTAAAACGGATGTTTCCAAAGAAGCTGATATAAAAAAATTATTTCAGGCCGTTATCAAAAAATTTAAAAAGATAGATGTACTGATCTGTAATTCAGGATTCGGAAGGTTTGCAAATCTTGCAGATACAACAACTAAGGATTTTGATGAGATGTTTTCAGTGAATGTAAAAGGTCTGTATCTGTGCAACAGGTTCGGTGTAAAAGAAATGATCAAGAAAAAATCAGGTACAATAATCAATATTTCATCTATCGGAGGTAAGAACGGTGTTGCGACTGCTTCCATTTACAGCGCTACAAAACATGCTGTGATGGGATTGTCGAGATCATTGATGGCAGAGGTCAGAAAAGATAATATTAGAGTAGTGACGATCTGTCCGGGATCAGTGGATACAAATTTCTTCGACCATCCAAGCGCCGGATTAACAGCCAACAGAGAGACTTTGCTATCCCCCGATGATGTAGCTGAAACATGCCTGCTTGCTGTGAATCTACCTGACAGAGCACTTATAAATGAGATCGAAATCAGACCTTTGAATCAAAGAATTAAACAGCGGTAAGAGTTTATATTTTATTTCAGTAAAAATATGTGAAATAAAATTATTTCATGAGAGATTTTACTTTACTCAATTTTTTTAGTTTATCAAAATTGTTAAGTAAAAACTTTTTTGATCAGAGGTTTAAAATTAATCATGTTTCAGACAAAAGAGAAATTTTACTTTTCAGATCACAAATATAGGAAGTTATTCCTTATTCCTAATTCCTAATTCTTAATTTTTAATTGTTTCAAGAAGTCATTCTTTCTTCTACATCTTTCACTTCTTTCACCATTGCTTCAGTAAGATTATCACATCCTTTGGCTGTTACAAGTATTACATCTTCTATCCGGATTCCCATTCCCCGGTACTTCGCAGGAATCTCTTTCATATCATTTGTGAAATAAATTCCGGGCTCAATAGTAAGCACCATGCCGGGTTTTAAAGTATCTGTATCAGAAGTTTTTGTAAGAGACGATGGTACGGCATCGTGTGTATCAAGTCCAATGTGATGACCGATACCATGGAGCGAATATTTTTTTATTTTAGATTTGTCTTTAAGAAGTCCGGCTTTATGAAGTCCTTCTGCAAGTATCTTATCACTCATCTCGGCGATCTTGGAAAATTTCACACCGGGTTTTATATTTTTTATGCAATCTTTATTAGCTTTTAATACAATTTCATAGATCTGTTTTTGTTCATCGGTAAATTTTCCACTGACAGGAAATGTACGCGTTATATCAGAACAGTAATAATTAAATTCCGAAGCAGAATCTATCAGCAGCAACTGATCTTTTTTCAAAGTCTGATCATTATTTTCATAATGCAGTATGCAGGCATTTTCTCCCGCTGCTACAATCGGATGATATGCAATATCATCTCCGCCATGATATCTGTAATAATATTCAAGAGTTGACTGCACTTCAAATTCATTCATCCCGGGTTCAAGTATTTCAAGTATTTCATTATATGAACCTACCGAAACATGTGAAGCATCTCTGATTCTTTCAATTTCAAATTCAGATTTAATTGATCTCATCTTTCCCAAAATATATGAAACATCTATGATCTCAACATTCGGAGCGATGATGTTCAGACTTTCCATAAAATCTGAAACAATTTTTTTCATTTCACCGGTAAGCTTCATCAACTCAGCAAAATTGACATAGAACTTTCTGTATTTACCTAAATATCGTGAATTAAGAATCTTACCAAGATTTATATTTATATCGGAATGTTCGATGCCGAGAGATTTTTTTACATTCTTATATCCAAGCCTTTTACCGTTCCAGGTTTCCAATCTTTCATCTTTTTGCTGTACGAATAGCATTTCTTTCGCGGTCAGTTTTTTCTTATCAGCTTCAATAGGTAATCCTCCCGGCGCAATAACGAGAGCGGTGTTTGCTTCTGTAAATCCTGTCAGATAATAAAAATTCTTATATTGCTTAAATTTATAATCACCGTCGTATGATTTATTTCTGTGTGTATTTCCAAAGATCAGCGCTATTGCATCATTGCCTATCAGCTTCGAAAACTCTATCCTTCTGGATTTGTGAAAATTTAATTGATCTTTATTCATAATAATTATGCTAAATATTATTGTAAGTAATTTTTTATTTAAAATTTAATATTAATCGTCAAATTGCTCTTTTTTCATTTCTTCAAGACCTTCTATTTGTATTGGATAATTTTTTGTAAAGCATGCTGTACAAAAATCTGTTTTAGGATTTGAATAAGGAACAGACTCCAGAAGTTTTTCTGTACTCAAATATGAAAGAGAAGTTACACCAAGTTCCTCACGAATACCTTCGACATTGCTGTCATGCTGATTTGCAATAAGCTCTTCCGCAGTTGGAAAATCCATTCCATAATAACACGGAGAAACGATTGGCGGCGAAGTGATCTTCAGATGTATCTCTTTTGGATCGGCCTTTTTAATTAAGTCAACAAGAAGTTTGGAAGTAGTACCTCTGACAATGGAATCATCTACTACGACAAGTTTCCTGTCTTTGATAACTCCTTTAACGGTATTGAATTTAGTCTTCACTTTCATTTTCCTTTTATCTTTACCGGGCTGAATGAAAGTCCTGCCTACATAATGACTTCTTATCAAACCAATTTCATGTTTGACATCTTTATTATGCTTTACCATTTCATTGAAATATCCTAAAGTGGCAGTATTGGATGAATCAGGAACATTTATAATTCCGATCTTTTTTGTGTCCTCAGGCTCTCTTACTGGAGCCGGACTTTCGATTGCAAGATTCTTACCTATCGTCCTTCTTACTTTATCCACTTTTTCTCCAAACACTGTACTATCAGGTCTTGAGAAATAAATGTATTCGAATATACAGTGTTTGTATTTATCAACTGTCGAAGCCTGAAATGATTTTTCAATTCCCGTTTCAACTACTTCGCGGTCAATCATAATTATTTCACCCGGATTTACTTCTCTTATATAGTCAGCATTTATAATATCCAGTGCACATGTTTCAGAAGAAAAAACATAACTGTCATCGACCTTCCCAAAACAAAAAGGTCTTACTCCGTGAGGATCTCTTATTGCAAAAAGTTTATCATCAGTAAGAATGCAGATCGAATAAGCTCCTACCACCTGTGAAAATGCATCAAGTAATTTATTTACAACATCAGACTCTTTGCTTTTAGCAATGAGATGAAGTATAAGTTCGCTGTCAGTAGTCGTCTGAAAGATAGTGCCTTCATTCTGAAGTTTATTTCTTAGAAATTTTGTATTTGTAAGATTTCCGTTATGAGAGAGCGCAAGGTTTCCGTCTTTATAATTTACTTTGAAAGGCTGAATGTTATTTCTGTTGTCACCTGAGCCAGTTGTGGAATATCTTGTATGTCCGATAGCAGATGTACCTTTTAAATCATCCGTCAGAATTTTGTCATCAGAAAAAACACTTAGCACAAGTCCGAGATCTTTGTGAATATTGAATTTACTTTTGTCTCCGTTTTGATTCTGCTCACATGATACTATCCCGGCTGCTTCCTGACCTCTGTGCTGTAAAGCATGCAGGCCATAATAAGTTAGAACAGATGCATCCGGATTATTATAGACACCAAACACTCCGCAATTGGAATGAATTGATTTGGTTGAATTGAATCCCGTATTTTTGAATTTTTTTATCTTCAAGGCTGAGTATTGTAAAATTAAATTTTTGAAGATAAAGAATAAAGGTAAACCTTAAAAGAAATAATTAGGAATTAAGAATTAGGAATTAAGAATTAAATAGTAAAAAGTAAAAAATGAAGAGTGAAAAGAATACATTGCACATTTAAAATTGAACATTAAACAGTTGCTCTTATATGATTTGAAAAGATCCATCCCCTGTTTTCCATCCATGCTTCTACTCTGAATATACCGGGTTCATCACGATCCCATATACATTCCATACCTTCAAGCTCATCAGTACATTTACCATTTTGAATAAACTTGATCTTTGCTTTTGAAGGAAGGAGAGCTCTGAAAATAATTTTCTTATTTTTTGTTCTGTCAAATTTAATTTCGTCACCCATAGTATAAAAAGCTCCGTCATATTCAGCATAAAACCTGAACCCCTTTCCGCTGCCGTAATAATTATTTACTACAAAGGATCTTCCGTAAGCGAGTGCATCTAATATTTTATCACGGCTTTCAATATAACTGGTCTGATTTCCTTTTTTAAGTTCTTCATTTAAAAGTACATGTGTGCGGATGGATTTAAATAAAACTTTATACGGGAAAATTTCAAATTCCATTCCCATGACATTGTGTTTATGTGCATGTGCATCGATTCCTCCCATTGCTACGACTTTCCTTTTTTTGTTTAGATCGTCCCAGAGTTTTAGTGTCTTTTGCTGTGGTGCAATGATTGATTTCAGAGGATGCAGAAACCTCTGGAATTTATTTGATTCATTCAGATCTTCCGCCCATTCACTCATATGATTCCAGATCTCAATACCATTGAAATCTTTACAATCCCAGTCTGTCCAGGGATAAGGAGGATGCTCGGGAAGATTTTGTCTTTTCTCATGAGGATGTGCAATGAATCCAAAACCACCTTCATCATTAACAGCTTTTACATATTCAGAGGCAGTCATTCTGCATCCGGTATCTCCGTCGGGAAGTTTTTCGTAAGTACCTGTTATCTTATCTGTCCCCAGTACAACATAATGATTTTTGTTTTTTCTGTCATTGACTTCATAACCAACTATGAGGAGAGTTTTTTTATACCACTTTTCATAACCTTTGTCTTTTGCTTTTAATGTATTGTGATCGGTGAGAATTATAAAATCGAGATCAGAACTGACAGCAGCTTTGGTGATATCTTCTACTGTACCTGAACCGTCAGAAAAGACCGAATGCATATGAAGTGATCCTGTGTATTCAAACATAAGTTAACTAATTAAATGTGTTTAAATTTTTCATAAAAATTTTTGCAAATAATATTAATCTGAATTTAGTGATGTCCAAAAAAAATATTTACTATCCAGACTGTTACGAGAACAACAGTTAATGCTAAAAAAGTTTTATCAGCAGAAACTATTTTTATTTTATAATTAAAAAAACTAATTACAAAAATAAATAAAGTCAGACACGCTAAAAATGTAAAGATAAATACCGAAGAAGGGTTGTAATAAAAACTACCGGCAATATTCAATTTTAATATCTCTTCAAAAGATCTGGTGAAACCGCATAGTGGACAAGGGATACCTGAAACATTTAACAGAATACATGAGCTTTCTCTGTTAAAAAGATCAGGAATAAATTGTCTGATCAGTTTTGCCGGTGAAAAATATGAAGTTAAGAAAACAAAAAATAAAATTATAATTAAATATATTCTGATCTTTCGGGATTCTGACGGACCAGTTTTTACTATTGAAATAAATCCCAAATCAAACGTTACCTTTCTTTTTATAAATCTGCACAGCGATCAAAGCTCCTATGGTGCCGAATAGCGGATAAATTATAAGATTAGTTATAAAAGAAAAAATTGTGAGAGTAGGAGAAAAACCATGATCATTGAATTCATTTGAAAATTTATCAAGATAATAAGCTGCTGAATCCGGTATCTGAAAACCAAATTCAGAAAATGCATTCATTATTTCTGTCATTGGATTTTGATTTGAAAACAAACTGAAGAGAAGACCAAAACCCGATACAAAAACAGCTGAAAGTATTCCACTGAGTATCCCGATCATACCGCCGTCTTTGGCTGTCAGAGTCTGTCCTGAATTAGTAAGCTGTTTATTATATGATGTAACGCCTGCAAATCCACCTATCATTATTCCCGAGCAGCAGAGGATGTTTAGAAAATTTACAATGGGGAAGAGAGCTATGAAAGTCATAACTAATGTACCAATTATGACCGGTGTTAATTTATTGTTTGACTGCATTATGCCTATCCGGCAGATTTATTTTTTAAAAAAAGATTTACTTCAGAAAAAAACCTTACACTGCCCGGTATTAAATAAAATGGCAGAGTCAGACCAATTATGAAACCTGTTACTGATCTTGATATAAACGAGTTCTTAATAATTTCCTGTCCGTCCAGCAATACATCAAGTGCGATCAGAGCAGATGCAGCGATAATAAATATTACCGACGGAGAGTTTTCATTTGTGAGTTTGTATTTTAACGGATATAATACCGTACCTGCTGTAAACCCACTATATATCCATAAACATCTGGAACAAACTGCAACTTTTTCACTGAAAATATGAAAAGATCTTGCATCATCCTGATGACATACAGGTGAAAAAAACATATATAAATAAGATGATATATCTGCAAAAACCCCACCAATATCTTTTAGAACAGGAGCGAGAAAAATAAGTAAAAGCCAAAGAAATGAAAAGATTAAAATAATATAGTAAACTTTTTTTGAAATACTATCGTCATTAGAATTTAGTTCATTATCTCCGGATTTATTTTTCATTTTTTAAAATATTACATTCACTTGAATAAATCAATTAGAATATTTACTATCAAAAAAAATTTTATGAAATCAAAATGCTATTATTATTATGAAAAAGATAAATCTTGTTGTATTTTTTATATTTTCTTCAGTTCTGGTTATCTCCTGCGGAAGAAATAAGGAAACCTCACAAAACAGCAATACAGAATCTTTCCCTATAACTGAATTACAACCCATTGATACTGCAAATTCTGATTACGGCGACTGGATAATCAAACATGAAATGTCCGATGCAGAAAAACTTAATCCGATCGTAACAAATGATGCTACTGCAACCGGGATCTTTATCTATATGTTTGAAAATCTTCTTGATCTGGACAGAGTCACATATGAATTAAAACCTCTCATTGCCAAGTCAATGCCCGAGATCAGTGAAGATCATCTGTCCTATACATATGATCTGAAAGAAAACGTCACTTTCTCAGATGGTAAACCTCTCACAGCTGAAGATATTATTTTTACAGTAAAAGTAATTAAAAATCCTTTTACAGATGCACAGGCATCCAGAAATTATTTTATGGATGTAAAGAGTGTGGAATTAGTAGATGGCAATAAATTTAAAGTAAGATTCAATATGTCCAAGCCATATTTCAGAGCAATTTATTCTATAAGTGATATGGAGATCATTCCAAAGCATATACTTGATAAAAATAATGAGACCGATAAATTCACATGGGAAATGCTTGAAGAAGCCGGTAAAACCTTTGACCCTGTAAAGTATCCGGGATTGCAAAAGTATGCGGACTTTATTAACAAGGAAGAGGTTTCACGTTCCCCTGAATATGTAATCGGATCCGGACCATACAAACTTGAAAAATGGGTTACAGGTCAGTCTATCACACTTGTAAGAAATGAAAATTACTGGAATAAATCCGAGCTTCCTAATTACCCTCAAAGACTTATATTCAAAACAATTAAAGATCAGAATGCAGCAGTAGTGGCAGCAAAAAATAAAGAAGTCGATCAGCTGCAGGTAATTCAGCCGATTGATTTTGTAGAGAATATAAAAGATCCGGAGAAGTTTCAGCTTAAAAAAGCACTGGTCATCGAGCCATCGTATAATTACATTGCATGGAATAATGAAAGTCCAATTTTTTCTGACAGGAAAGTCAGATGGGCAATGGCTTATGCTATTGACAGAAAATCCATTGTTGATAAAATTGTATATGGAATGGGAACAAATATAGAATCTCATATTTTTTTTAAAAGCAAATACATGAATACTGATCTTCCGCCAATTCCTTATGATATTGGCAAAGCAAAAGATCTGCTTGCTGAAGCCGGGTGGAAAGATACTGACGGAGATGGTACACTTGATAAAATGATAGACGGTAAAAAGGTTGATTTCAAATTCACATTTACAAACAATACCAATCCCAAAAGAAAGAAAGTCATTTTAATACTTATAGAACAATTGAAACAGCTTGGCATTAATGCAGATATTCAGGAATATGAATGGTCTGTATTTTTAGATAAGATCAAAAAACATAATTATGATGCATGTTTCGCGGGTTGGCAGCTTTCTGTGACAGCAGATGATCCCTATCAGATATGGCATTCATCTCAGTCTATTGGTGAGGGCAGTAATTATTTCAGTTACAAAAACCCCGAAGCTGATAAATTACTTGAAGAGAACAGACTTACTTTTGATGATGCTAAAAGAAAAGAGATTCTCGATAAATGGCAGCTTTTGGTTTATGAAGATCAGCCGGTCACATTTTTATGGAGTGAACCTGTACGGTATGTCTACAGTGACAGATATAAAAATGCGAGATGGTATGCATATCCGGACTCACCTCTATTAAATGAATGGTGGGTACCTGCAAACAGACAATTGTATAAAAATTAAATTTTGAAATAAACCGAGTTGATTAATTTCAAATTTAAATTGTAGAGGATTTATATTTTACAAAAAGGTTTCTTAAATAATCATAAATATATAGTTGAAATTAAATATTTAGTTTAGCATATTCGCAAAAACAGTGAAACCAATTATTATTAACCCTTAAAAAATTGAAAAAATGATAAAAGTAAATATTACTTCCCGCCATTTTAAGGCTCATGATACATTACAGGATTATATTAGAAGTGAAATTGATAACCTGAGCAAATATAATGAAGATATAGTATATGCAGATGTAATACTTTTTTTTGAGAAAGCAATAAACAGTATAAAATACTGCGAAATTTTAGTTAAAATTGGAAGTAAAGATCTGATGGCAAAAGAGAGCAGCGATGATTTTGTAAAATCTGTTGATAAAGCAATTGATAAGATCGAGACACAAATTTTAAAAATTAAGGACAAGAACAAAACAGATAAGCACAACACTAAAAAAGAAATAACAAAGACTATATAAAATTGCCCGGTAGGTTTGAAAATATAAAAGAGATCAAGAAAAACTTCATAACAGTGGAATTCCTTTATAATGAGTTCAAGGGAAGATTTAAACTTGAAAAGATCTCAAATGAAGAAATTGATACCAGGTTACAGATCACGGAAAAAGATATTCACAGACCGGGGCTTGCTCTTGCAGGGTTTGTTGAGCTGTTTACTTTTAACAGAGTGCAGATCTTCGGCAATACAGAAATACATTATCTTGAAAAACTTTCACCTCAGGACAGACTAAAATCACTTCAGGTATTTTTTTCATTTGATGTGCCGTGTGTAATAATTACAAACAATAACAAAGTTCCTGACGAACTTATAAAACTTGCTGACGAAAAACATATACCAATTTTCAGAACGGTTTATCCTACCACAAAATTTTCTTATTTTATATCAGATTTTTTTGACGACCAGTTTTCTACTCAGATCATAATGCACGGATCTTTTGTGGATGTATATGGAGTAGGTTTATTATTTTCTGGAAAGTCCGGAATTGGTAAAAGTGAGATAGCACTTGATCTGGTAGAAAGAGGACACAGACTTGTCGCAGATGATGTAGTTGTAGTTTCCAAAAAAGGTGAAGGTGTACTGATGGGTTCGGGGATGGCAATGTCAAAACATATTATGGAGATCAGGGGACTTGGAATTATAGATGTAAGTACAATTTTTGGAATAAGATCCATCCGGTATCAGAAAAGAGTTGAAGTAATAGTAGAGCTGGAAGACTGGGATACAGACAAAGCTTATGACAGGACAGGTCTTGATAATACAACTGTAGATCTTCTGAGTGTTGATATTGAGCTTATTAAATTGCCGATCTTTCCCGGAAAGAATATAACTGTAATAGCAGAAGTAATTGCGTTGAATTATTTGTGTAAACATTATGGTTATAATGCAGCCGAAGTATTCCGTAAAAAACTTCAGGAAAAGATCTCAAGGAAATCTGATAAAGATAGTTTATACAGCAGAGATGACCGCTTGGAAAAAGCTACAGAATATTTTGAACATGATTTCGAATAATTAATTTTTTTAATAAAAAAATATCTAAACAATAATAATAATGTATAATCCAATAAAAGTAATATTACCGATGATGATAATTTTCACTTTGATATTTTCATCATGCGGAAGAAATAAGGAAACAACAGAAAGTAAAGAGAATGCTACTGTAGATCTTTCAAAACTGGCTCCGAAAAATATTGAAAATGCGGATGACGGTGACTGGGTCATAAAACAGGAAATGTCAGATGCTGAAAAACTGAACCCAACAGTTACAAATGATGCTTCAGCTTCGGGTATTTATATTTACATATTTGAAACATTACTTGATGTGAACAGAGAAACTTATGATCTTGTACCTCTTATTGCAAAATCACTTCCCGAAATAAGTGAAGATAAAATGTCATATACATTTGATCTTAAAGAGGATGTGAAATTTTCAGACGGTACTCCCCTTACTGGTGAGGATGTAATTTTTACAGTTAAAACTATCAAGAATCCATTCACAGATGCTCAGGCACTTAGAAATTATTTTATTGATCTGAAAAGCGTTGAGCTTGTTGACGGAAATAAATATAAGGTCAGATTCAATATGTCGAAACCATATTTCAGAGCTGTCTATGCACTTGGAAGTATGGCAATTACTCCAAAGCATATTCTCGACAAAGATAATATGAATGAAAAGTTTACATGGGAACAGCTAGATGAAGCACAGAAAAGTCTTGATCCTTTAAAATATCCCGATATGCAGAAGTATGCAGATTTTCTGAATTCGCAGGAAGTTTCAAGAGAGCCGAGATATGTAGTAGGCTCCGGACCTTATAAATTAGATAAGTGGCTCACAGGTCAGTCGATCACTTTACAGAGAAATGAAGATTACTGGAATAAAAAAGATATTCCGAATTTCCCTTCTAAACTCGTTTTCAAAATTATTCAGGATCAGAATGCTGCTGTAGTAGCTGCAAAGAACAAAGAGGTTGATTATATGTATGTCATACAACCGATCGACTTTGTAGAAAATATAAAGGATCCTGAAAAATTCAATCTAAAGAAAGCACTTGTATCCGAACCTGTTTATATATTTATTGCATGGAATAATAAGAATCCATTGTTTGCCGATAAAAAAGTAAGATGGGCACTGAGCTATGCAATTGACAGACAGACAATGATAGACAAGATTGTTTACGGAATGGGTACCAAAGTTCAGACTCCTGTATTTAAAGAAAGTAAATATTACAATAATGATCTTCCCGAAATTGATTACAATCCTGAGAAAGCAAAACAGCTGCTTGCTGAAGCGGGATGGAAAGATACTGACGGAGACGGAATTCTTGATAAAGTAATAGACGGTAAAAAAACAGATTTTAAATTTACATTCATAAACAATAATAATCCGAAAAGAAAAAAGGTCATGCTTGTAGTAATTGAGTCACTAAAAAATCTCGGCATTCAGGCAGATCTACAGGAATATGAATGGTCAGTATTTTTGGATAAAACGAAGAAGCATGAATTCGATGCATGTTATTCTGCATGGCAGCTTTCTGTCACACCTGAAGATCCGTATCAGATATGGCATTCCTCACAGGCAATAGGTGAAGGAAGTAATTTTATCAGTTATATAAATCCGGAAAGTGATAAACTTATCGAGCAAAACAGAGTCGAGTTTGATGATGCAAAAAGAATGGAGCTCCTAAAAAAATGGCAGGAGATCATTTATGAAGATCAGCCGACGACATTCCTCTGGGCAGAGCCATCAAGATATGTTTACAGTGATAGATTTAATAATACAAGATGGTATGCATATCCGGATTCACCATTACTTAATGAATGGTGGACTCCGACTAATGCACAAAGATATAAAAATTAATATATAATATTATTGCTGTCTGTGATTTATATTGCAGACAGCAAAAATTAATCAATAACACTAATTAGTAAAAATGACAGATTATGTAATAAGAAGGATATTACTTTTTATACCGACTCTCATCATTATCACAATGATAACATTTCTTGTCTGCAGGCTCGCGCCGGGTGATCCGACTGAAATGAAGATCGGACAGACTCAGGAAGCACAGAAGACAGATTCCAAAAATCTAATGAATGAGCAGGCAAAAGAATTTTACAAAAAGAAATTCGGACTTGACAAACCATTGTACATGCAGTATTTCATCTGGATTGGAAATATGCTGCAAGGGGATTTTGGAAATTCTTTTAAAGACGACAGACCTGTAATAGATAAAATACTGGAAAGGTTACCAGTGACAGTTACGATCAGTCTTTTGTCATTTTTACTGATATATTTGATTGCAATTCCCATAGGAATATACAGTGCTGTCCGGCAATACTCATTTACTGACAGAATAACTACAGTGTTTCTTTTTGTATTATATTCACTGCCAAATTTTTGGGTAGCTACACTTGCAATAGTATTTTTATGTAATGTGGAATATTTGAAAATATTTCCAACTGCGGGAATAAGATCTGAAGACTTCGATTCGCTTGGATTTATGGGACAGGTAAAAGACAGGTTCATGCATTTATTCCTTCCTGTTACTATTTCGAGTTTAACAAGCTTTGCTTTTATTTCAAGACAGATGAGAAGTTCAATGCTTGAAGTCATCAGACAGGATTATATAAGAACGGCAAAAGCAAAAGGTTTATCGGAAAAGAAAGTTGTAATGAAACATGCTTTAAGAAATTCACTGATTCCCATCATTACTCTTTTAGGCGGATTACTTCCTGCAATGATCGGCGGAAGTGTAATTATTGAAACAATTTTTTCAATACCCGGTATTGGTCAGCTTGCATTTCAGGCAATTCTTGACAGAGATTATCCGCTGATAATGGCCGAGCTTGTACTGACTTCTGTATTAACGGTAGTGGGGATTTTAGCTGTAGATATTTTATATTCATTCGTAGATCCGAGAATCGCATTTTCTAAAAAAACAGCATAACTAATATATGAAGCAACCAAACGAGATAAATGAGTTTATAGAAAAAAACATTGATGATAAGCCTGATCCAAACGGAATGAGTAAATCTCAGCTTGAATCTCAGAAGGAAGTTGGTGTTTCTTACTGGTCATTGGTTAAGCATCAGTTTAAGAAAAACAAGCTGGCGATGATATCGATGTATATAGTACTGTTTTTGATAGTAATTGCAGTTACTGCAGATTTTCTTGCAGACAGTAAACCACTTTATGCTGAATACAAAGGTGAAACATATTTTCCAGTTGTCAAAGATTATTTAAATGCTATAGGCATTAGCAAATGGGAGCCTGATATGATAAATGCTAACTGGAAAAAACTTGATGATGAAGGAAAGCTGGAAAGTGTTGTGTGGACACCGGTACCTTATGGTCCGAGCGAAATTGATCTTGCAAATAATCTCAGGTCTCCGGGAGGAGATCATTATCTCGGCACCGATGCAATAGGAAGAGATCTGCTTGCAGGTCTGATTCACGGATCGAGAGTATCACTTTCAGTTGGATTTGTCGCGGCAGGTATTGCTCTGGTCATTGGAATTGTATTGGGATCGCTTGCCGGATATTACGGAGGCAAAGTTGATCTGATCATAATGAGATTTGTAGAAATAATGGTAACACTGCCGGTCTTCTTTCTTATTATAACAATAGTTGCAATTTACGGATCGAGTATCTGGTATATAATGGCGGCAATTGGTATTACATCCTGGACAGGTGATGCAAAGCTGATCAGAGGTGAAGTACTGAAAGTAAGGAATATGGAATATATTACCGCTGCCAGCTCTATTGGTTTACCGAATAAACAGATAATTTTCAGACATGTAATTCCGAATGCAATTGCACCGGTACTGGTTTCGGGAGCGTTTGCAATTGCAGGTGCAATTTTAACTGAGGCAGCATTGAGCTTTCTTGGATTCGGAGTAAGTGCTACAACTGTTACCTGGGGTTCTTTACTTAATGAAGCAAGAGGTGCATCAAACGCTTGGTGGCTGGCAATTTTTCCGGGTATGATGATCTTTATTGCTGTAGTTACATATAATCTTATTGGTGAAGGATTACGTGATGCATTAGATCCGAGATTAAGAGACTGATCTGTTTTAAAATAATATTTAACACAATTTTAATTAACTTAAATAAAAAATACAAAAGCAAATGCAGGAGGTAAATAAATAATATGGTATGGACATTAGAATTAGCGTCTTATCTTGATGATGCTCCGTGGCCGGCAAATAAATTTGAACTGATAGATTATTCTATCAGATCCGGAGCACCAAATGAAGTAATAAACAATCTCAATGATCTTGAGGATACTGAAGAACCTTTTGAAAGTATAGAAGAGATATGGCTTGATTATCCAACAGATGAAGACTTTTTTTATGATGAAGAAAGTAAAGATTTTTGAGGTGTTTAAATTTTATTTAAGACCCAATGATGTAAATTATTGGGTCTTTTTTATTAAACTTAAATGATGAATAATTTTCTGCGGCTGTTTCTGATTACCGGAATATTGTTTCTTTATACCGGTATGTCTGAATGTCAGGAAGATACATCTATTGAAGGAAATTATGAGATAGATGACATCAATATTAAGTTCATTGAAAGCAGTACTTTTGACGAGAGTACAATTAAAGGTCTGCTTGCTTCAAAATCCGGTGATTATTTTGATATGACAACTTTTTTATTAGATGTTGAGAGAATTAAAAAATATTATTTTGATAACGGATTTTTTGATGCTGAAGTCGATACGGGACTTTTTACAAACATAGAAGATAAAGAAATTAATGAAACTTTTACTGTAAAAGAAAATGCAAGATATGAATATTTAAATATTAACTATTCAGGAATAGACAGCATTTCCGCAGATCTGACAGGTAAGATACAAAATCAAAAAAATTCATTTACCAAAAAAGGCAGGTATTACTCCAAGGACAGTGTGAATCTTGAAAGGGGAAGGATCATGGATCTGCTTCAGGATAATGGATATGCAACAGCTTCAGCTCTGAATCCTGAAATTTTTAAATATGTAACTAATATAGATTCGCTGTTTTATAAAGTTAATATAAAATTTGTTTTAGACCCCGGGAAGAAATATGAATTTGGAAAAACAGTAGTTAAATTTACAAATGATAAATACAATATTACTGAAGATGACATTCGCAGAGAATTGGAATACAAAGAAAACGAGATGTATGATAAAAGTAAAATAGTGAAAAGTGAAATTAACCTGACACGTTTTTCTATTCTTGAAAATCCCCGAATTGTAATCGATACTATAAATGAAAATTCAAATAAAATAAATTTTATCGTTAATGCTGTAGTAGGTAACAAATATGATGTAACTCCTGAAGTATTCGGATATTACTTTCAGAATTCTTTTTATATGGGCACAGGTGTATCTTTTAACGATCTAAATTTTTTTGGTGACGGCAGAGTACTTACATCGCGTGCAAGATTTTATTACAACTCACCTAAAAATAACAGACTGGAATTTGTAAACACAATTAGTCAGCCATTTTTATTCGGTAACAGATTTATAACAGGTAACTGGAATATTGGTTATGAATACAGATTACAAGACGATATAATCCAGTCTATATTTAAAAATTCATTTAACGTAGTTTACGAACTCCCCGATTATACTTATGTAAATAACCTGCAATTCAGATGGGAGCTTGAAAACTCGAGATTTGTACTGAACAATGATATAGTATCAGAGGAAGAGGAAATTCTCTTACCTAATTTCGATCTCAATGAGTTTATATCAAAATTTGGTTTTACCATTATTCACAGTTCTGTTAATAACATTGTTTTTCCTTCAGCAGGAAATTATCAATCTTATGAGATCGAAGAAAGCGGATTATTATCCGGAGTCATAAGAAAAATTTTTAATACAGCGTCTTACAGTTATTCAAAATTTACAAATTTAAGTTCAGCATATATAAATCTAAGCAACCGTGAAGTAAACGTTACTGCAGTACTTGCATTTAAACTTCTGGCAGGAATAATCGCTGAATATGGTCAAAACTCATTTACATTTTTAGGACAGGAATTTTCTTCAGACAGAGTACCTCGTGACACCAGATATTTTGGAGGCGGGAGTACCAGTGTCAGAGGCTGGGCAGCCAGGCAGTTGGGAATAGTACCTGATAAAGATCTCGGTGGAAATTTCACATATGAAAATACAGTAGAGTACAGAGTTAAGCCATTTCTATCAATGAGCAACGAATATTTACGGGATCTGGGATTTGTTGGATTTGTAGATTATGGAAATGTATGGTCGGATATAGGAAAATTCAAACTAAATGAAATCGCAATAGCAGCAGGTACAGGGATCAGATATTACACAATAATTGGAGCGATCAGATTTGATGTTGGATTCAAAATTTATGACCCGCAGCCGGGACCTATTGGAGGATCTAACTGGATCTTTGCACCCGGATCTAATTTCAATGATAAATATAATTTTCAATTTGGAATAGGAAATACATTTTAATATGTGGAATAATATAATTGGACAGGAAAGAGTAAAAGAAATTTTTACCAATTTTTATAAAGGCGGTAAGATCTCTCATGCTTATATTTTTTATGGAAATGAAGGTACGGGTAAGGATGCAGCTGCTGTTGAATTTGCAAAGCTGCTCAACTGTGATAACAAGGTAAACGACACAGAAGCCTGTGATATATGCAAAAGTTGTATTGAAATTGATTCACTGAAATCACCGATGCTTAGATTCATTACTGCACTTCCAACTGGAAAAAGTGATTCTGATGAAGATTCAAATCCGCTTGAAAAATTAGATAAGGAGGATTTTCAAATTTATTTATCTCAAATGGAATTAAAAGCTGAAGATAAATATCACACCATCTCAATTCCACGTGCAAACGATATTCGTATTTCCAGTATCAGACAAATGAAAAGAGAAATATATATGACAGGAAGGTCAGGCAAGAAAAAAGTGTTTCTTATTTCAAGATGTGATATGATGAATCCTCAAAGTGCAAACTCTCTGCTTAAAATTTTAGAAGAGCCGCCAAAAGATTCCGTTATTATACTAACCACTTCCAGATTAAATTCTTTGCTGCCGACCATTATCGGAAGATGCCAGAAGATTGGATTTGAAAGCATTCAGAAAAAATACATTATAGATTATCTTAAAAAAAAGAAGCACAGTATTTCTGATGAAAATGCAGCTTTCTTTGCAGACATATCTGATGGTAGTATTTCAAGATGCAATCAAATATTGGAGAATAATTATCTTGACCTCAGGGAAAAAGTTATGGATACATTGGTTGCTTTACTTACAGTTAATAATCTAAAACTGAGCAGTAGTATTGATTTTATTATTGGAAAAAGAGATAAGGTCAGAATTAAAAACTTCCTCATTTTTCTGATAATATGGTTCAGGGATATTATAAATTTTGATAACGGAAATGAAGAGTTAATAATAAACAGAGATAAAAAGGAAAGACTAGAAAGATTTACAAATAATTATGAATCGGATAATTATCTGATAATTTGTTCAATTGAAGATGCAGTTAAAAGTCTCGATAATAATATTTCCCCGGAGCTTTTACTTTATAATCTTTTTTTCACGATAAGATCATTTATCAACAAAAAAAATAATTAATTTTTCAGAAATTACCCGGTTTTAAAATTCCAGTAAAATTTTTTCAATAATGCTGTTTCCCTTAATTTCAAAATCCTTATCATAAATAATAAAATTTTCAGGAGCTTTAAAAGGGTTTACATTACCTTTGTCAAAAGTCCCGTTCAAATTATTATCTATAAATACAAACAATATATATTTCCCTTCAAGAATATCATCAATTTCAAATGCAGTAGTATCAGATATAACTTTTGTATATATGGGACCATCCTTAGCTAAACTGTAAAGTGTTAGTATTGCGGGAATATCTGGATCAGTTCTTTTTACATCACCTGAAATTTTTCCGAATTTATCCTTTTCATATACATTGTATGATCCGGTAAATCTGCTGTTCCCTGTTCCCTTAATATCAATAGCGAGGGATATCACAGAATTAAATTTAAGTTTTTCCTGAGTAAATACTTCCAGCAAAGAATCATTTATCCAGTTAAAGATGGGTTTATAAACTTTCCTGTCAGATGTATCTGAGAGTATAAAATTTTCAACAACTTCTTTTTTATCAGGAGTAATATTTTTAAAATAAAAATAAAACCTATGCTCAGGTGTGATAAAGTTTGATCCTGAATAATTATAATTAGAATAAATTAAGCCCGATGAATCTGAAGAAAGAGTATTTAAAAATGAGCTGCTGTAATTATTTTTATCTTTTAAATCCATTATAAAATTCAGTTCACTAACAGAGGTACTGTCTCCAAAAAGTTTTATATCATCGGGCAGCATGGCAATTTTATCAAGATCAGAATCATAGACATTGTTTCTGTCTTCATCAGTAAGGGCATACAGACGGAATTTTCCATTAGGCAGATTAGTAAATTCGTAAGTTCCATCAAGATTTACCTGAGTAATATAATCGGGTTGAGAATTTGCCGGATCTGAAAATACTGATGTAGTGTCTTTGCTGAAATAGATCATTACTTTTACGCGGTCAAAATTACCGGCAAATACTTTCCCTGAAAAAGTGCCTTTGTCAAGCCTGCTTCCGGTAGAGAATGCAATAGTGACAGGTGAACTAAGAGTATTACCCCCCCGCTGATCTTTAAAATCTTTGCCAATGATCATTACATAAGTTCTGTCAGGCTCAAATTTCTTTTCAAAATTAATTTCGACTTCTTTACCGCTCCAGTCAAAGCTGTAATCACCTGCAGACCGGGGAGAAATAAAAAAGGATTCTTCAAAACTTCTTCTGTCCACATATTCATTAAATTTAAAAATTATTTTATTTCCTTTTACTAAAGTTGAGTTTGGTTCAGGAAAAATATATATAAGCTTTGGAGGATTGGTGTCATCTTCACCACCGGACGGAGGCAGTTGATTTGCGCAACTGAACAGAAAATTCAAGAGAATAAAAAATATTAATCTGGAAAGGTATTTATTCAAATTAAGAATTGTTTGTCTTAGAATTTATTTTTTTAAATTTTATGATCACAGTAGTACCTTTGTTTACAATGCTTTCAAACATTATCTCAGCTTTCATATCATCGAGAGATTTTTTTGTAATTGATAATCCTAGTCCCATACCTGTGGTTTTTGTTGAGAAGTTTGGGTTAAATAAATTTTTCATAACAGATGGATCAATACCGCATCCATTATCTTTTACTTCAGCAATTATGTATTCACCGTTTTCTCTTGTTGATATTTCAATTTTTCCATTTACACCAATAGACTGAACAGAATTCTTGACAAGATTCTGAAAAACCCTGTTAAGCTCCTGTTTATCAGCAGAGATAAATCCGATATTACTATTCAGATCCTGAACGAATTCAATATTGGGGGAAAGTTTATATAATGAAATAACTTCGCCTATGATCTCATTCAGATCTGTTTCAGTATAATTTTTTCCGGGAAGCTTTGCAAAATCAGAAAATTCAGTTGCGATTTTATTGAGTTTATCAATTTCATTTATGATAATGTTTCTTGTCTTTTTCAGAACTTCGGAAAATTCTTCAGGAGTTTTATTTTCATAAACATCAAATAAATGCTGAATGGAAAGTTTCATTGGTGTCAGAGGATTTTTAATCTCATGTGCTACACGTCTGGCAATATCTCTCCATGCTGCTTCTCTCTCGGCTCTTTTTAATTTTACCTTTGAAGATTCAAGTTCCCGTGACATAATATTAAAAGAATCAACAAGATTTCCGATCTCATCTTTTCGCTTGATATCTATTGCTACATTGCTATCGCCTTTTGAAATTCTTTCGGTGGCATATTTTAATTTCATTATTGGCTGCGAAAATCTATCAGTCATAATAGAAACAAAAACAAGAAGTATGATCACAACAATTAAATAAATTCCAAAAATAAAAGTAAGAATTTCTGTTAACTCTTCGCTGAGTTCATTTTGTTTATAGAGTGTTTGAGACGACATGATCCCAACAACATTATTTTTTTGATCAAAGTAAGGTTTATAACCTACAATGAAAGAATATGCACCTATCTCTTCATTTTTTATAAAGAAATCTTTCCGCATATAATTAATATTATAGTAAGCTTCGGCATCAACTCTTGAATCGAGGAGATCAGATTTATAAAGTTCATCATTGGTAGTAGAGACAAGATCTGTATTAATGTATAGATTAAAATTTTTATCAGACGGAAATAAATTAGCGGTAAATATTTTTTTACCGCGGACACTTAGAGAGTCAGAACTCAGTTGGTTTAGATTCAGATTCTTGAGACTTTGTGAAACAAGATTCAGATCTGAGATGATCTGATTTTGAAAATTGATATCATATTTTTCTTTTATAAAACTTCTTGTATATAGAGCAAGCAGGACAATAGGAATTACGGATACAAAAAAGAATGATGCAAAAAGTTTTTCACGGAAGTTTGGCTTTAGTTCTTTAAGGCTAAAAAAGATCTGGAGTAGTTTTATAACAAACACAACCAAATATATTAAAAATGCAAACAAAGTAAATTTTAAATAAAAGAAAAAAGTCAGCTTGACATCATTTCTTTTCAGACTGACGGAATAAATCCTTTCATTCATAGATTTATCTATGTTTCGATCAAGTATATAGAATGACCTGAATTTTTCATTGTTAATTACTTCATATCTCCAGTCAGATTTTTCATCTTTGAATTTAACAGCATCACGGAATACATTAAGAGAGAGTGTGTTTGATTTACTCTGATCACGGCTTGTAGAACTTACAATCTCACCGTTTACATATTCGGTAATTACAGGTTCTGAAATAAGTTTGTCAAACAGATTATCCCGCGAATAAGTTTTGAATATCTGTACTGAAGATTGCTGCAGAAGATTTTTAGATTCATACTGAACTGCGACAAGTAAATAACCCAGATTGGTTTCGTATATAGTATTTTTTAGATCTACTCTTTCAACAGGTACAATTCCGAGATAATAATTTTCTTCTTCATTATTAAGGATAAGAATTTTATCTGTAATAAAAAGATTATTAAGATCTTCTTTAAAACTTTCTTCAGAAAAATCCATTTCTTCTTCATTTTCAGGATCATCAGCAAAGGATAGGGAGTCCGTAAAATCAGAGGAGTCGGGAATATTTTCAAGAGATTCTTTCTTTATAAAATATTCTTTATTTGCAAAAGCAATAATTGAATCAAGTATCATCGCATTAGAATTAAACATAAAGTCACTTACAACTTTTCTGTTTGTATCTAAAATTATAACGGAAGTATTCAAATTTTCTTCACTGAATTTACTTTCATTCCAGATAGAAAATCCAAGTTCCTTGAGTTTATTTTTATTTCGAATATTATTCTCGATCTTTTTATCGTTAGAAATATCTGATAATTCTGTAAGCAGTAGAAATTTTATTTTATCATCATCTTTATCGGCAATCTTATTTCCGATCAGTTCGACATACCTTGTTTCCTGTGAAGTAATATTTTCAAGCAGAATACCCGGAATAGTAATAATACAGATCAGAATCAGGACAGAAAAATTTTTCAGTGAATAGACATTGTAATTTTTAAATTTATAAAGTTTCCATCCTAAGTATGACCCAAAGAGGAAAACTGAAACTATAATTATAATTCTGAATAAGGTATTTATATAAAAATTCATATCAAGAACAGTAAAGATCTGATTAATCAGAAGTAAAATAAGCAGAATAAACAGGGGAGCAAAATTTCTAATTGTTTTTTTACTGAAAACAGGAAACAGTGAATATTTATAGATATGAATAATCAGAGATAATAGAAAAATAAAAAAAGAAACAGTAAGGATAAGAATGACAAGCTGAATAAAAAACAATTCAGGCCCGGGAATGATATTTGATTTATCAAAAAACTTCAGATTAGAATCAAATACAACGCTCTGAATCACGGCACCAAATCCATAAATGAGAGCAAAAAAAAGTATTACTGAAAAAATAATTTTTAATGCTTTTAGAAAATTAAAATTATTTTTAGAAACAAATTTATTTCTCAAAACAGTATTAAATCCAAATAAAGCAATAATCAGAACGACAACAGAAGTAACAAATAATTCTCCAATAGATTTGGCTATACCATTACCGAAGACAGAAGCATAATAACCCGGAGAGAAAAGATCTGAATTGAAAGTTTTTGAAGGAAAATCAAACTGGAGCCATAAGTATCTAAAAAAGATCAACACTGCAGAGAATAGAATAAACTTTAACAGGGAAGAATTAATTTTGAAAATAAATTTATAGGTCAGTAAAAAAATTATTACAGATAAACCAAAAATGAGAATTGAGTTCAGCCTTAAAGTAAAATCATGTAACTCTGAAACATGATTCAGTTCGTTATATTTTGGAATAAGAATAACACCAATAATCTCATTCTCAAGTCCTTTAAGATCTATCTGAATAAAATCTTCAGGATTAGGAGAATTCACTTCTATTTTACCGGAAATTACGTTAGAGGGAAAGAGTTCAGGGCTTACAGAAGTTTCTTTGCTGATACTATATAACAGACCGGAATTTTTAAAAAATTTATTGTCAATTTGATATTTAATATCTATGAGTTCGGCGGTAAGAGATACTCCAATAACAGACTGACTTTCCGAATCATAGACCGGAGAGTATATAATCAGATATGTATAGAACCCAATTTCTTTTAGGACAGAAAATCTTTTTCCGTTTATAGATTTATTAAGAGAATAAAAATCGGAACCGAGTTTTCTTCCGGAGAATGCCAGGAGTTCGAGACGCGAATTATAAAATTCATATTGCGTATTATTACTCAGTTTCAGATTTATAAGTGTTTCAAATAATTTTTTTGATTCACTTTTTCTGATAAGGTCAATAATTTCGGAATTTTTTGATATGTTATTTGAAAGTTCATTCAGATTATCCAGGTCGGAGAGAAACAGTCTATTTACGATCTGAACTCTTTGTTCATTTTTTTCCTTAGAAATTTCATCCCAGTTTTTTTCAGTTTCAGATTTAATATAATCTGAAAAAAGATTGGCAACAGCAAGCCATGCAATAAACAAAAAAGCGATTAAAATCAAAATTTTTAACCGCCTGTCAAAAAGATTCAATATAGATTTTCTATTTATCTGCTCCAAATCTAAAATGATTTAAATAAAATTAGATTTTTAAAATTCGAATTGTTTAATCAATTAATATTAATCTGGTCTACATACCACTTATCATTTAGATATTTCAATGAAATAGTTACATCAAGAGTTCTCTTTCCATTACCCAATCGGTAAGAGTATTTACCATTGACAAATGCATATGTGTTATATCTTTTTGAAGTCATAAATTTGAATTCATCAACATTAAAATAATCCATAAATTCCGAGATAATAATTTCTGCCTGATTGGGACTGTAATACCCTTTATCTGTGCTAATTATGTTCAGATAAACCTGTTCATCAAAATACTGATTAATATGATTTACATTACTGATAGAAAAACCCAGTCCAATATCTTTAAATGTTCTTTTACAAAGGTCATATTTTGCCCTAAGATGTTCATTCTTAAATTTTTTTTCTTTCCACCATTTATCCTGAGAAACGGCTTTATTACCGGGAGCAAAATAAACCAGTGAGAATAATATAAAAATAAGGGCTGTCTTTCTGTGCATCAAAAGAATTTTAAAACAAATTAAATAAAATGGAAACTTAATGCAATTTATAACTTAAAATCCTTATAAACATGTTTTTGTTTCAGCATAATTTGAATATCTTTTAAAAAAACTTACTTAAAAATAAAAAATTTAAAATATTATGAAAACTATTTTATATTTTACCTTCATATTAATTTCTACAATGTCTTTTACAAATCAACGAGGAATTATTTTATATACTGATGCAACAACAACAAACCTTCCAATACAAGCTGTAACAGGTCCGACAATGGATGCAGCAGCAGGAGATCTTGATAATGACGGTGACCCGGACATAGTGCTTGCAAGAGAATTTGCCCCGAATAAGATACTTATCAATAACGGCAACGGACAGTTTACAGATGGTACATTAGGAAACCTACCACAGTTCAATTACGACAGTGAAGATATTGGAATTGCAGATTTTAACAGAGACGGATTTAATGATATTGTATTTGCAAGTGAGGATAATGCAATACATGAATTATATTTCAATAACGGTAATGGAAGTTTTAGTAATTTAAATAACAGACTTCCTGGTAGCACTGCAAATGCTGTACTGGCAGAGGATATTAACAATGATTCACTTCCAGATATAATATTAGGAAATGCAGGTCAGGATTTAATATTGATAAATAACGGTGATTCTATTTTTACAAATGAAACTTCGCTGAGACTTCCTGCTGAATCCAATGTAAATCAGGATCTGAAACTTGCAGACATAGACGGTGACGGAGATAAAGATCTAATAGCAGGAAATGAAGACGGAAACAAAATATATATAAATAACGGCAGCGGAGTATTTACAGATGATACAGAGCAGAGACTTCCGCCATCATTGACTGAAGAGACAAGGAAAGTCACTTTGGGAGATGTAGACGGAGATCAGGATCTTGACATTTTTTTTGCAAATGTTGCATTCATATCCGGCAGGACAAGACAGGACAGGCTTTTATTGAATAACGGAAGCGGTTTTTTTACAGATATAACATCAACCAATTTACCGGTTGATAATGAACAGACAACAGAAGGAATATTTATAGATATTGATTATGATAATGATCCGGATCTGATAACCTCAAATATTTTTTTTAACAGGCCGATGAAAATATTTGAAAATAACGGCAGCGGAATTTTTACTGAAGTTACAGATATAGTGCTCCCTCAAAATACAGTTGCAGAAGGAATTGGTGTGCTTGGAACTGATCTGAATAATGACGGACTAATGGATTTGTATTTGCAAAACAGACGGACGACACAGCAGACTACAGAGACGGATAGATTGTTAATTAGAAATGATACAGGAGCAGTGCAAATTTTTAACGTCGAGAATGAAATTCCTGTAAGAATTAAACTACATCAGAATTTTCCAAATCCGTTTAATCCTGAGACGGTAATTAGATATGAGTTAAATGAGTCTGTTTATACAGAGATTAAAATATATGATATCCAGGGGAAGATTAAAGGAATTTTGGTCAGTGAAAAGCAGGGATCGGGTGAGTATAGTGTTAAGTTTGATGGTAGCGGTTTAGCTGGTGGAGTATATTATTACAGGTTGACAGTGAATGGTGGAGAAGTGGTGATGACAAAGAAGTTGGTGTTATTGAAATGAGGATAACCGTTTTAACGGTTTATTTTAGTTAACACTGAAATTTGTAGATGAAGTTTGATATTTTTTTTATAAAACTCCGGAATTAAAATTAGCAGTAAGATGAATTTAGATACTGAACTGGTCGGACATAAACCGTTTAAACGGTTTATGTCAATATTAGACTCTTTAGTATTCACGATTCTCTTGCTTTAACAAATTTCCGCATTAATATAAAACCCGATACTCAACTATGCTTCTATACCGACTTACCACAAACCGTTAAAACGGTTGATCCAATACCACTATCACCACAACCTCATCTATAATTCTATACCGACTCATCATAAACCGTTAAAACGGTTGGTTGATCCCAATCCACAAATCAACTAACTTCAATCCGCCAACAAAAAATACCTTTCCCTTATCACCTTATAATGATGAAATGTATGTCCGGCGATTGTAAATCCTATTGCTGCTACCGATGCTTCCTTTCCCGAACAATTTCCCGTACTCAAAAGCATTTCCTCCGTAAATCCCTGAAACAATGTTAGAGCAGAATTTCTTATACTCTCAAATTCAGTAAGTATCTCATTCAAACTTCTTCTGTTTGAATTAGAAATCTCAGCATATAAATTTTCATCAAAAGATGGTAGAGGAGTTTCATCTTTTCGTGCAAAACTCAAAGCCCTGTAAAGAAATACTCTCTCGGTGTCAGCCAAATGCTGTAAGATCTGTTTGATCGTCCATTTATTCTCAGCATAGGTATTTCCGCCGATCTTTTCTAAAGTCGGCAGATCTTTAACAAACATCTCCGGACCATATTTCACCAAAGCAGATATCAGATCTATATCTTCGACTTCCTTTATATAATCTCCAAAATAAACAGGCAAACTTGCTAATTCAGATCGTTTCATATTTTAAATTTATTTTTTGAAAAATTAAAATATTGAATTATGATCGTAATTCAAATTGTATTTTGTAAGTATTTTTAAAAGATCTTCAGATTATAATAAATAGATTTTTATGAAAGTATTTAAAAATCAATTTCTATAAAACATCTTATTAGTTAAATTGACTGATTATAAAACAAAAGGAGATAATTTAATAAAATGGCAGAAATATTTAAAAATCTTATTAACGGCGAATGGAAAAATTCTTCCGGCAGTGAAACATTTGAAAACAGAAATCCGGCGAAATGGAATGAAGACCTGATCGGTATTTTCCCTTCTTCAAATAAAGATGACGTAAACGAAGCTGTATCAGCAGCTAAAGCAGCTTTTGATAAATGGCGTCTAGTACCTGCTCCTAAAAGAGGTGACATCCTAAAAGTAGTAGGAGATAAAATGTCTGAAAGAAAAGATGAGATCGCATTTGAAATGACAAGAGAAATGGGTAAGGTATTTGCTGAAACTAAAGGTGACGTTCAGGAAGGAATTGATACAGCTTATTATGCAGCATCAGAAGGAAGAAGACTATTTGGATTAAATGCGCCGAGTGAACTCCAGAATAAAATGAACCTCAGTTTCAGAGTTCCTATCGGTGTCGGAGGATTTATTACACCGTGGAATTTCCCGATGGCTATTCCTACATGGAAAATGTTTCCCGCTCTAGTCTGTGGAAATACATGTGTCTTTAAACCGGCTGAACTCACTCCAAAAACTGCTGCGACTTTGATCGAAATTATTGAATCTTCCATTAAAGAAGTTCTTGGAAAAGATTATATCCCAGGTGTAGTAAACATTGTTCATGGAAAAGGAAGTATAGTCGGAGAAGCAATTATATCACATAATGATATAGATCTGATATCATTTACCGGATCTACAAAAGTTGGTAAAAGAATTAATGAAGTTGCAGGCGGTGATCTTAAAAGAGTTTCACTTGAACTTGGCGGAAAGAATGCTCAGATAGTTATGAATGATGCTGATCTCGAACTCGCTCTGGAAGCAGTCTTATGGGGAGCTTTCGGAACTACAGGACAAAGATGTACAGCAACTTCAAGACTTATTCTTCATAAAGATATTCATGATGAATTTTTGAAAATGCTCTCTGAAAAAGCTAAGACTTTAAAACTCGGCTATGGTAATGATCCGGACAATCAGATAGGTCCATGTATCAGTGAATCTCAGCGTGATTCTGTTCACTCTTATGTAAAGATCGGTCTCGAAGAGGATAAAGCAACTCTTCTCTGTGGCGGTGAATTTGCAACTGAAGATGAACTTGCAGACGGCTGGTTCTATAAACCAACTATCTTCACAGATGTAAAACCCGGTATGAGAATCGAACAGGAAGAAATATTCGGTCCGGTATTGTCAGTGATAAAATGTAATGATCTTGAAGATGCGATCAATATTCTTAATGATACAAAATACGGATTGTCTTCAAGTATCTTCACAAAAAATATTAACGATGCATTTAAAGCAATAAGAGATATCAAAGCCGGTATCACTTATGTAAACGGTGCAACGATCGGTGCAGAAGCTCACATGCCGTTCGGAGGTGTGAAGCAAACCGGTAACGGACATCGTGAAGGTGGCTGGACTGTGTATGATTTTTATACAGAATGGAAAGCTGTCTACATCGACTATTCAGGAAAACTTCAGAGAGCACAGATAGATAATTATTAAAATATATTTTTTCTTTTTACAAATCTCTGATCCAATTTTTTTTTCGGGTCAGAGATTTTTTATTACTATATTCCAAAGGGAAAAACAATTGAGAATTAAAAATTAAGAATTCTCAAATACATTGTACATTACAAATTAAAAACTGATAATTATTTACACGTGCTTTTCGGA